>NZ_JASOLS010000001.1:0-217220 GCF_030215295.1 Corynebacterium sp. UMB6689
GCCCTAACAAAAGAAACCCTGGATTTTATCGACACCCTCCTGGCTGACTTCTTTACCCCTTCTAAGCCGAACCAAGCTTTTCCCACGCGTAGTCAAATCAGGCGCAAAGTCCGCGATATATGTAAAACACTGGATGATTCCATCGCCTATCGGGATACCCGCCCTAAAGATACCTACCGGTTTTCCTCTAACGGCACCTCAGCGTGGTTGGAACTGCGGGTTGAAGAAGACACCGGCATGAAACTCGATGCCTTCATCCACCAGACCGCCGCCAAGGAAGACATCACTGTCGCTGAGGCAGTCATCAAACTGCTTTCCGGTGAAATACAGCCACCAGCTACGGTGGTGCTCCACACCTACCAGGCCTGCGATATTGAGGATGCACCGACCTTTATCGAAGGCTTCGGCTGGCGAGCTGAACCCATGCCACATGACAAGACGCGAGATTTAACCGAAGAGATAAAAGAAGCCGACGGCTACCAACCAGGAATCATCATGCGCAAACTTGTCGAAGGCCGCGACGGTACCTGCCGGGTCGGCGGCTGTGGCGAGCCTGCTTTTCTCAGCCAGTTGGATCACCGACACAACTGGGCCGAAGGCGGGCCAACCCACCCGAAGAACCTAGCGTGTTTATGCCAAGGTCATCACAACATGAAAACCGATGGCACCCTTAAATACCTGCTCGACCCCTACAGCGGGGATGTCATCTGGCTATATGAAGACGGCACCTGGACTATTACCGAAGCCGACGGGCCGCTAGCACCAAAGCAGAAACGCTGGGCACAAACAGTCGCCCAACACATCACCGCCACCAGGAAACGCATCCGCGAGGAAGCCCAACATTTAAAACAAGAACTCGACGACTACGCACAACAACAAGCCAAGGCCCAAGCCGACGCCGAGGACGCGGACAACACCGACACAGATGCCAGCACCGACGACATCCCCTTCTAAACCTCACCGTCGAATAAAACGACGACACCAATCCAGCAGAAAGGAAAGAACCCAAGAAACCAGGAACACAACCACCGTCGTCACAGACGACGACTGCACTGCCGAAGCCCAGTCAGGCTCGCCCCAACTGTTGCCATTGGGACCGGCTGGACTTAGTCATGCCGGTTAGGATGGAGTGAATGCAGATCTACATTGCCTCAGTACCCGTCGGTGATGTTGCCCTCGCTCACGACTTCTATGTCAATACGCTCGGCTTTCGAGTCAAGGACGATGTAACCCACGGAGACTTTCGGTGGCTCACGGTCACCAATGCGGAAGGCCAAGGGGATATGGAGCTCCTGCTCGAGCCCAAGGCCCATTCCGCGGCCAAGGACTACGCAGCAGCACTCAAGGCTGACGGTGTCCCTGTCACCCAGTTCCTATCCGCAGACGTGGAGCGAGAATATAGCGAGCTCACTGAAAAGTGGGAGTGCATTTCACTATCGTGCCGACCGACGTCGGCCCCTCCATCATCGCCGTCTTCGATGACACCGTAGGCATCCTCATCCAACTGGTACAGCTCAAGAAATAGAGAATAAAGAATGTCACACTTACCTTCTTCCGTCGCTATCATCGCAGCCGTTAGCGCCCTATGCGTAATGCCTCTAACTGCATGCGCGGAGCGTGGGTCAGACACGACTCCGGCACCGCAGTTCAGTGCAATTCCGTCTAGCTCCGCTGCTATCGATGGGCCGGAGCCGCCGTCCAGTGACACGCAGAATGCTCCCTCACAACAGGATGCCAATGTTGCTGCCTTTGCGGGTATGGGGACGGCTGCGATTGATGACCAACACCACATGCCAGATCGGTTGGGCGGCCTCATTCCGACGGGCGTGCGCGTAGGCGCTCACGACGGTTTCACGCGGGTGGTGGTTGACCTCGAGGGAGAAGGTGAGCCCGGCTGGTTCACCGCCTATACCGACGATCCTCGTCAGCAGGCATCAGGTCATCCAGTCGAAGTAAAGGGAAACACTTTTCTCAATCTGGGGATCGAAGGAACTCCGTGGCCTTCCACACCCGATCTCGAAGAAAGGTATATGAAGCCAGGAACTACTCCCGGTACTGGTGTGGTGAGCGAAGTCGTATACACGACCTCATTCGAGGCACAAACCCAATTGATCATTGGACTACAGAAGAAGACACCGTACTCAGTGACTTTCCTGGAGGACCCTAAACGCCTAGTTCTCGACTTCCAGGTTTGACGTGTGGTGAAACGATAAGGGCCCTGTCCCCAGCTAATTTCTGGGTTACAGGGCCCTTGATCTAGGAGGTCCTAGTGGTCCTAGCTAGTCCGAGGATTAGTCCTCCTCAACCGGAACCAGGGAGATTTTGCCGCGATTATCAATGTCGGCAATTTCGACCTGAATCTTATCGCCAACATTGACGACGTCCTCGACCTTCTCAATGCGCTCGTCGCCACCGAGCTTCGAGATGTGTACGAGGCCGTCACGACCCGGAGTCAGGGAAACGAAGGCACCAAAAGCCACGGTCTTCACCACGGTGCCAAGGAAACGCTCACCCACCTTCGGCAGCTGCGGGTTAGCGATGCTATTCACGCGGTCGATCGCAGCGTCAGCTGCTTCACCGGTAGCGGCAGAGATATACACAGTGCCGTCTTCCTCGATGGAGACATCGGCGCCAGTTTCCTCAGTAATGGCGTTGATAGTCTTGCCCTTCGGGCCAATGAGCTCACCAATCTTGTTCACCGGGATAGTCACCGAGGTAATGCGCGGAGCCAGGCCAGACATCTCGTCTGGACCCTCGATGACCTCAGACATCGTGTCGAGGATGGCGGCACGGGCGTCGCGGGCCTGTTCGAGGGCGTCGGCAAGCACGTGCGAAGGAATGCCATCCAGCTTGGTATCCAGCTGCAGGGCGGTGATGAACTCGGATGTACCGGCAACCTTGAAGTCCATATCGCCGAAGGCATCCTCAGCGCCGAGAATATCGGTCAGCGCCACGAACTTTTCCTTGCCGTTGACTTCGCCCGAGACCAAACCCATGGCGATACCCGCCACCGGAGCCTTCAGCGGAACGCCCGCGTTGTAGAGGGACAGGGTGGACGCACAGACGGAGCCCATGGAGGTAGAACCGTTGGAACCAAGGGCCTCAGACACCTGGCGAATGGCGTAGGGGAAGTCCTCACGGGACGGGATCACCGGCAGCAACGCGCGCTCAGCCAGCGCACCGTGACCAATCTCGCGGCGCTTCGGGGAACCTACGCGGCCGGTCTCGCCGGTGGAGTACGGCGGGAAGTTGTAGTGGTGCATGTAGCGCTTGGACTCCACTGGGGTCAAAGAATCGATCTGCTGCTCCATCTTCAGCATGTCCAGGGTGGTCACACCCAGGATCTGGGTCTCGCCACGCTCGAAGAGAGAGGAGCCGTGTGCACGTGGGATCAGATCAACCTCCACGCCGAGGTCACGGATATCGGTCACACCACGGCCATCGATCCGGAAGCCCTCGGTGAGGATCTTGGTGCGCACGATGTCCTTCATCACGGCGTTGAAGGCGTTGCGGATCTGTTTGGATGCATCGGTCTCGTCGAGGTCATCAAAGTCTTCGATGAGCTTAGCCTCGACCTGCTCCATGTACTCATTAGTGGCGTCGTCGCGGTCCTGCTTACCCGGGATGGTAAGCAGCTTCTCCAGCTTCTTGGAGGCTGCCTTTTCGACGGCCGCGTAAACATCATCACCGTAGGGCGGGAAGAGCGGGAACTCCTCTGTCTCCTTAGCTGCACGCTCCGCCAGACCTGCCTGCGCTTCACACAGGGACTTGATGAAAGGCTTCGCAGCCTCCAAGCCCTCAGCCACGGTGGATTCCTGCGGAGCCGGTGCGCCTTCCTTGATGCGCTCGGCTACGTTCACACCAGCGCCGGCCTCGACCATCATGATGGCTACGTCGTCCTTGCGGCCCTTCTTCACGATGCGGCCGGCAACGACCATCTCGAAGAGGGCACGCTCGTGCTGCTCGTTATTCGGGAAGGCCACCCACTGGCCCTTCGGGTGCTTATCATCAGCAATCAGTGCCATGCGCACGCCGCCCACCGGGCCGGATACCGGCAGGCCAGAGAGCTGGGTGGAGGCGGAAGCGCCGTTGATGGCAACGACATCGTAGTACTCCTCCGGGTCCATGGAGAGGACCGTGACAACGACCTGAACCTCGTTGCGCAAGCCCTTCACGAAGGTTGGGCGCAGCGGGCGGTCGATGAGGCGGCAGGCCAGGATAGCTTCGGTGGAAGGGCGCCCCTCGCGGCGGAAGAAGGAACCCGGGATTTTACCCGCGGCATACATGCGCTCCTCGACGTCCACAGTCAGCGGGAAGAAGTCGAAGCCTTCGCGCGGCTGGTTAGAAGCGGTGGTCGTGGACAGCAGCATGGTGTCCTCGTCCAGGTAAGTGGTGACAGAGCCACCAGCTTGGCGAGCTAGCTGGCCCGTCTCAAAACGGATGGTGCGAGTGCCGAAATCGCCGTTGTCCAGGGTGGCGATGGCCTCGGTGATGCCGTAATCGTCGTCGATAAGAAACTCGACGGAATTTTTCGGTTGCTTTTTAGCGTTCTTAGCGCTCATGGATATAACTCTCCTTGGAGCTGTCATGGCGATCTTCGGTGCCGCCTCTTCTTCGATGTTTTCTGACAACGCCCAAGAATTTTAGCAGATGAGATCAGAAAACCCCCGCACACAAGGTGCGGGGGCCAAAAGTTAAGCGCTTAGCGGCGCAGACCCAGGCGAGAAATCAGGTCGCGGTAACGGTCAACGTCGTTAGCAGCCAGGTACTTCAGCAGGCCACGACGGCGACCAACCATGAGCAGCAGACCACGACGGGAGTGGTGATCGTGCTTGTGATCCTTGAGGTGCTCGGTCAGGTTGTTGATGCGGGAAGTCAGCAGCGCAACCTGTGCCTCCGGGGAACCGGTATCGGTCTCGTGCAGGCCGTACTCCTTGAGGATTTCAGCCTTCTTCTCGGTGCTCAAAGCCATGAAAAAATCTCCTATTGTATTTCAGTCCACATGAAATGTTGCGCCATGAGGCGCTGCCCGTGACTACTGTGGACCGCAGTCAGCAAGCCGAAGTAGAAGTATAGAGGCTGCCGAGCTTCGACATCAAATCATCAACAAAGCGCGCGTCATCTACCGCAACGGCCACACGGGTGGTGGGGTTATCCAAGCGTTCCGGGTCACCGATTGTGCGGCCAGTATCCTCACACCGCAGATTGAGGTCGAGGGAGGTGACCAGCGAGGGATCGGCAGCCACAGCTACCGCTAAAGGGTCGTGGAGCCCGCAACCGCCAAGGTGCGGAGAGGTCGTCTTGTAGGCGCGAATGTAGTAGTCCACGATGTCTGCGTAGATACGACCAGTGGGTGTACCGCGCCATTGCTTCGTGTGCTCCCTGGTGAGCAACGTGCGCAGCGTGACATCGAGCCCCACCATCGTGAGGTCCTGAGCATGGCGGAATACATAGTCCGTGGCTTGGGGATCTTGGAAAACGTTAGCCTCGGCATAAGGAGTGACGTTCCCGGGCACGGTCAGCGCCCCACCCATCATCACGATGCGGGCGTTGCGGGCAAAGTCCGGGTCTTTGCGCATGGCGGCTGCAATGCTTGTCGACGGCCCCGTCGGCACGATAACCAGATCCTCGCCATGCTCACGGACCGAACGGATAAGAAAGCCCACTGCGTCCTCGTATGCCTTGCGGCGCGGCGGAGGCAGAAGTACTTCCCCAAGGCCATTGCGGCCATGGATGAAAGCAGAAATGGGAGCAACGCTAAAGCCCGGCCGCGTCGGACCGATGAAGACGGGGACATCCTCGGCGTCGAGAAGCTCGAGCAACGCCAGCGAGTTACGCACGCCCAACGCCACCGGAACGTTTCCATAGGTACCCGTAACCCCGATCAGCTCGAGATCGGGGTGCGCTAAGGCATAGGCGAGCGCAAGGGCGTCATCAATTCCGGTATCAAGGTCGAGGATGATCTTCATTTAAACCTCGCGGGCAAGAATTTCACGAACTCGGGCAACGTCACGTTCCATAGCTGTCAGGAGTTCCTCCACGGAATTGAATTTTTCCATGTCACGCACGTGGTCGACGAAATGCACGGTGGCTTCGTGGCCGTAGAGGTCAGCGTCGCGGTCCAGCACGAAGGACTCCACCGAACGCTCCTCGTCACCAAAGGTAGGGTTGGTGCCTACCGAAATGGCTGCGGGATAAGGAATGCCGGGCTCCATGTCACCTTCCAGAGGGGCGCCGGTGGGCTCAACCACGAACCAGCCCGCGTAGACGCCATCGGCTGGAATGGCGACGGATTCCGGGAAATACTGGTTAGCGGTTGGGAAACCAAGCTCCTTTCCACCACGTCCTGCACCACGCACAACGGGCCCAGTCACCGTGAAATGACGCCCCAGCGCCCAATTGGCGCGCGCAATATCGCCCTTGGCAAGGGCGGCGCGAATGTTGGTGGAGCAGATGCGCTCGCCGTCGTCGTCAAGCAAGGGCACGATGTCAACGCCGAAGCCGAACTCAGCGCCGAATTCCGCCAGCGCCTCCGCGGTGCCGGACGCGCCCGCGCCAAAGGTGAAGTTCTCCCCCACCACGACGTGCTCTGTGTGCAAACGCTCCACCAGGAGCTCCGTCACATAGTCGCGCGGCTCGACGCCCCGGAGTTCTTCGGTGAAGTCGATGACGAGCACGGCCTCGATGCCCATTTCTTCCGCCAGCTGCATGCGACGCTCGAAAGTAATCACGGAGAGAGGAGCGCGCTCCGGCAAGAATACGGAGACTGGGTGCGGATCGAAGGTCACCATGACCGCGCGCTGTCCATGTCTGTGTGCGTGCTCAACGGCCTTCCTCACGAGCTGTTGGTGCCCGCGGTGCAGGCCGTCGAAGACACCAATTGTCACCGAAGTCGGGCCAAGGTCAGTGGGGATGCTATCGATTCCGTACCAAATATCCACGGGCACCATGCTATCCCACTGCGGCCGGTGCCCTAGACTGCAGGGCATGACTGATCCGCTCGAACGTTCCGGCCTCGTGGTCGTCGACAAACCCGCCGGCATGACCTCGCACGACGTCGTGGGAAAACTGCGCCGCTTCTTCCGCACCCGCAAGGTGGGGCACGCAGGCACGCTTGATCCGATGGCTACTGGAGTGCTCGTCGTAGGCATCGAGCGCGGCACCAAGTTTCTTGCCCACATGGTGGCCTCCACCAAGGCCTATGACGCAACGATTCGTCTTGGCATGGCAACCCACACCGACGACGCGGAGGGGGAAGCAACGTGGGGCAAACCGGCAACCGCAGTGGAGGATTCCGCCATTGCGCGAGAAATTGCTGCCTTGACCGGCGATATTATGCAGCGCCCAGCAGCGGTCTCCGCCATCAAAGTGGATGGCAAGCGCGCGTATGAAAGGGTGCGGTCAGGTGAAGAGGTCGAGCTTCCGGCTCGGCCAGTAACGGTCAGCCGCTTCGATATTCTCGCTACGCGCCGCGAGGGTGAGTTCATCGACCTCGACGTCTCAGTGGCGTGTTCTTCGGGAACCTATATCCGCTCGTTGGCTCGGGATTTGGGCGAGGCCCTCGGCGTCGGCGGACACCTTACCGCGCTGCGCCGCACGGAAGTGGGCCCTTTCACGCTTGACGACGCCCTCCCTCTCGACGCCCTCGAAGACTCCCCGGAGTTGTCCTTAAGCCTCGACGAGGCGCTCGCTCGCAGCTATCCGGTTGTGGACGTCACCGATGATGAGGCCCAAGCTTTGGCCATGGGTAAGTGGCTGGAGCCGCGTGGGTTGAAAGGCACGTACGCGGCCGTCGACCCGCAGGGACGGTCGATTGCCTTGATCAAGGAAAAAGGAAAGCGCTTAGCCACGGTTTTCGTCGCGCGCCCCTCGACGCTATAACTGCCTGATTTAGCGGTCAAAGTTGAGCGCAGGGACAGCGGTGGCGACGATGACATAGCCATCTCGGATGATCCAGTGCCCAGTGATGAAAGGCACTGGGGTCGGCCGCGCCAAGAGGTAGGACACCAGAGTGCCATCGAGGCGTAAATCGATTTCGGCTTGGTCAAAATCCAGCCAGCGCCGGGTCATGGGGAACCACGTCTTGTAGGTGGCCTCCTTGGCACAGAACAACAGGCGGTCCGGACAGGAAATACCCGCCGCTTGCAACTGAGCCAACTGCGGCATCTCCCCCGGCCGCGCGATCATCGTCAGCACGTGTTCCGGCAGGGGCTCCGCTGGTTCGGCGTCGAGCCCCATGGAGCGCACGTGCGTGGCAGGAGCTGCCACGGCTGCGCGCAAACCTTCGGTGTGCGTCATCGATCCGGTATAGCCCTCCGGCCACAGCGGCATGCCGCGCTCGCCGCGCAGAATCGGCTCGTCTCCCGTGTAGTTGAGCTCCTTCAAGGCCTGGTGGGCGCACCAGCGCGCATCCCCAAACTCGGATTTGCGCACGTCCACGGCTTGGGAGACCACGGAGCGCTCTTCCGGGGAGAGATGATGATAATTGAGAAGATTGGTCATCGACTCATCCGTGCGCACATAGCAAAAACGAGCTGATTCCGGGAAGAGAGAAGGTTCAAGCATGCTCGGCCCTCCCTGTCTTCTCGTCGATGGTAAGCACTGGGTACGGCCACGGCTGAAGACCACCGTGCGCCTGCCACTCACGCGGATAGCCCAGGGACACCTCGATGTGGTCTACCCCATCGATGTTGGCGCGATTAGGCATGTGGAGGTGACCATAGATCACAGCCTTAGCGTTATAGCGCCGCGGCCAGGAGCGCGTGTGGCGGGTGCCGCACCACAAGGCCACTTCGGGCCAACGCAAGTAGAGAGTCGGCTCCTGTACCAGCGGCCAGTGGTTGATAAGAACCGTTTCGCCCTCGACCCGTGACAGCCGCTTGATCGAATAAGCCAGGCGGTCCCAGCACCACGCGCGCACATCGACGAAGGGGGCGATGGCAAATTCATCGGTCATGACGATCTGCTTCTCCTTCGCACTCGCAAGCGCCTGTTTCACCGTGGTGCCTGGTGGACGGAAGCTGTAATCGTAGAGCGTAAACAGCGGGACCACGGTGACGCCTCCGAATACCGGAAACGGATCCTCTGGGGTAATCACGCCGATTTCCCGGCAGCCTTCAACGAGGCGATCGTATTTCGAGCGTCCCTGGTAAACGTCCTGTGACCGAGAAAAAAGCTCATGGTTGCCAGGTGCCCAAATGACCGTAGCGTAGCGGTTCTTTAGGCGCGCCAGGGTGTTAATCACCAGATCAATGCGTTCGGCGACGTCTCCCGCAACAATCAACCAATCGTTGGGATTCGGCGGGACAAGTTCATCAATGCGGTCCCCGTTCACGCGTACCGCTGCATGGAGATCAGAGACGGCCCACAGAGTGGTCATAGCGCCTCCTTCGCACGAACAGTCCCTCTACTTCTACCACAGGCTTAGACCCGTGCCCACCGCATGGAGTAAAAGCGCCCAACCACGCCCACCATGCGGATGAGGATGAATGCGGCAATACCGCCCCATACCCCGGTCAGGCCGGTGCCGAAAACAAAGGCCAACCAGACCCCGGGCAGGAAGCCGAGAAGCACTGACGCGAGGGTCAGCGTGCGGAGAAAGGCTGCGTCCCCAGCACCCAGGAGGACGCCGTCCAAAGCGAAGACAACGCCGCCGATAATGACGAGGAAAGTCATAACCCACCAGGGGCCGGAGATGACCTCTAGGACCTCCGGGCTCGTGGTGAATATCCGTGGGATAAAGGCGGAGCCAAGGCCCAGTACCGTTGCCAGTGCGAGGGAGAAGGACGTCGAGTAGAGCGTCACCTTGGTTCCTACCGTGCGGGCATAGCGCGCTGAGCCCGCTCCCAATGCTGCGCCGGTCAAGGCTTGGGCAGCGATCGCGAGGGAATCCAGAACGAGGGATAGGAAGTTCCACATCTGCATCATGATTTGATGCGCGGCGAGCTGCGCAGTGCCGATACGTGAGGCCACGGCCGCCGCTGACAGAAACGCCACTTGGAAGCTCAGCGAACGCACGATGAGGTCACGCCCCAGCACGAGCTGCCGACGAACCACGCTCCAGCGAATCTCCCACGAGCCGGTATGCTCGCGGCGCAGCTCCGCCACGAAGAACGCCGCGATGATCCCCATGCCCAGCACCGTGGCCAGAGCGGAGCCCGGTAGACCCCAGAAGTGCACGAAAATAGGCACCGCGATGGCGCCGGGAACCATACCTGCAAGGGTGAAGTAAAGGGGCTTGCGGGTGTTGTGAACACCGCGCATCCAGCCGTTGCCGGCCATGTTGATGAGGGTAAAAGGAATAGCGACAGCGGCAATCCGCAACCACTGTGCAGTCCCTCGCGCTGTATCCGGGTTACCTGTCAACCAGGTGGCAAAGACGCCGGCAAAGAGCCACATGATGACGGCGAGCACCATTCCAACACCCACGGCAACCCACGTTGCCTGGACGCCCTCGGCGACGGCCTCCTCGCGCTTCCCCGCGCCGAACAGCCGTGACGCACGCGCGGTCGTGCCATAAGACAGAAAGGTTAATTGGGTGGTAACCACCGAATGGAGTGTGGCCGCTGCGCCAAGCGAGGCCAGATCCTCCGCCCCTAAACGGCCTACGACCGCGGTATCCAGCAATAAATACAGCGGCATGGCCGCCAGAACGCCCAGAGCGGGGACGGCGAGGCGGAAGACCTCAGCGGCAGAAACCTTCACTGGTTGCTCGGAAGCCATCTAGGACAACGCACCTACCAGCTGTGCTATAACCTCTTCGGGCCTTCCGTGCGCGGTATAACCTGCGGCTGGAATATGCCCGCCGCCGCCGAAGGTGAGGGCCACTTCCGCACAGTTGACGGCGGAGGAACGCAAGGACACCGCCCACATTTCGGGCGCCTGTTCCTTGAAGACCACTCCGATGTCAGTGCCTTTCAAGGCCCGAACATAATCGACGAAAGATTCAATCGCGGAATCGGCGTGGGAGCTGACCTCCTCATGCGGGACGAAGAGAACAGCGAGGCGGTGCTCCCCTGCTTCCTCAATCCTGAGGCCTGAGAGCACGCGTCCAATCATCTGCAGGTCATCGGCGGTGCTGGAATCCATGAGTTCCAGCGCAATCTGCTTGGTGTCGAGACCATAGAGCATCAGGCGCGCAGCGATATCATGCATGGCTGGGCGCCCCCACCGGAAACTACCGGTATCGGTGACTAGGCCCGCGTACAGGCAATGCGCGATGACGCGATCGATCTGGATGGACAGCCTGTCCAGAATGTCCAGCAGCACCACCGTGGTGGACTCACATACCGGATCCACCACATTGATGGCTCCAAAACCATCGTTGGAGGCGTGGTGGTCGATGCACAGGACGCGGCCCACGGCGGCCATGTCTTCGATCTCCCGGGCCACCGAACCCGTCCGATCTATCGAGCCGCAGTCCACAGTGACATAGAGGTCATATCCTTGTGGAAGCTCATCCACCAACTCAATCTCATTCACCGTGGGGATGGAAAACAGGTTGGCTGAAATGTCACGGCGTTGGCCAATCACGGTGCGGGTTTGTTTCCCGCGCTGGCGGAGCGCCAGGGTAAGGGCGGCTGCCGAGCCGACCGCGTCGGCGTCTGGGCGCAAGTGCGTGATGATGCAAATGCTGCTGGCTTGCACCAGCGCATCCACTGCGGCTTCGTAATTGGTTCGCGACACTTAGTCCTCTTCCTCATCCGAGGTCTTGTACGGGTTCGCGTCGCCTGCGGGCTGTGCACCTTCCTTCAGCTTCGCTAACTCCGCATCGCGTGCACGGGCGCGGGCGAGCAGCTCCTCCATGTGCGCGGAAGCCTCGGGGACGGTATCAAGCTCAAAAGACAGCGTCGGTGTAAAGCGAACGGAGAGCTCATCACCCACAATCTTGCGCAATTGCCCCTTGGCCCTGGTGAGGGCTTCGGCCGCTTGATCGTAATCTGGCTCGGTCTCGATATCCGTACCACGCACCGTGTAGAACACGGTGGCATCGTGGAGATCACCCGTGACCCGGGCATCCGTGATTGTCACCAGCTCAAGGCGGCGATCCTTGATTTGGCGCTCAATTGCGCTGGCAACGATTGTCTGAATGCGCTTTGCCATGCGTGCGGCGCGTGCGTGATCAACCATAGTGAAGCTCCTTTACGTACGGTTACTGGCAACTAGTCTAGGATACCGATTCTGCACCTTTCGGCTGAAATGAGGAAAGCCCAGCCAGAATCTTTCCTGGCTGGGCTTCACTACCTGAGGTTTCCTGCGCTTAGTCGCGCGGGACCTCGACCTCTTCGTAGGCCTGGATGATATCGCCTACCTGAATATCCGGGTAGGACAGAACCATACCGCACTCGTAGCCGGCGTTGATCTCGTTTGCGTCATCCTTCTCGTGACGCAGGGACTCGATCTTGGCATCGGAGGTAATGACGTTTCCGTCGCGGACCAGGCGCACCTTGCCATTGCGCTTGACCTTGCCCTCCGTGACCATACAACCGGCGATGGTGCCAACGGCGGAGGACTTGAACAGCGCGCGGATTTCTGCCGCACCGGTGTCTCGCTCCTCGTAGATGGGCTTGAGCATGCCCTTCAGAGCTGCCTCAACCTCTTCGATGGCGCGGTAGATCACCGTGTAGTAGCGGATATCGACGCCCTCAGCGTTGGCCTCCTCGGTGGCCTTGCCCTCAGCGCGGACGTTGAAAGCGATGATGATGGCGTCCGAAGCCGCAGCCAGGGAGACGTTGGTCTGCGTCACCGCACCCACACCACGGTCGATGATGTTGAGCTGTACCTCGTCGTCGATCTCAATGTCCAACAGGGCATCTTCGAGGGCCTCCACGGAACCTGCGTTGTCGCCCTTGAGGATGAGGTTGAGCGTCGAGGTTTCCTTGAGCACTGCATCCAGGTCCTCGAGGGAGACGCGCTTGCGAGCCTTCGCCTGCAGAGCAGAACGCTTGCGGGCATCGCGCTGTGCAGCAATCTGGCGTGCCACGCGGTCATCCTCAACAACTAGGAGGTTGTCGCCGGCGCCTGGCACACCATTGAGACCCTGCACCTGGACCGGGCGGGACGGGCCGGCCTCTTCCACATCGTGACCGAATTCATCGAGCATGCGGCGCACACGTCCGTGTGCATCACCAACCACGATGGAATCACCAATGCGCAGCGTACCGCGCTGGATGATGACCGTAGCCACCGGCCCGCGGCCGCGGTCGAGGTGGGCCTCGATGGCAGAGCCCTGTGCATCCATATCCGGGTTAGCGGTGAGCTCCAAGGCAGCGTCCGCCGTCAGGATGACGGCTTCAAGCAGATCATCAATGTTGATGTTGTTCTTCGCGGAGATATCCACGAACATCGTGTCGCCACCGTACTCTTCCGGAACCAGTCCGTATTCAGTGAGCTGACCACGGATCTTGTCCGGGGAAGCCTCCGGCTTATCAATCTTGTTGACTGCGACAACCACAGGGATGTCTGCTGCCTTCGCGTGGTTGATTGCCTCGATGGTCTGCGGCATCACGCCGTCATCGGCGGCAACGACCAGGATGGCCAAGTCGGTGGACTTAGCACCGCGGGCACGCATGGCGGTGAAGGCCTCGTGACCCGGGGTATCCAGGAAGGTGATGGTGCGAGGACCATCCTCCAGGTCCACCGTGGTTTGGTAAGCGCCGATGCCCTGGGTAATGCCACCGGCCTCGCCGGCACCCTCGTTGGTCTTACGAATGGTGTCCAGAAGGCGAGTCTTACCGTGGTCGACGTGACCCATCACAGTAACCACTGGCGGGCGCTTCTCAAGTGCCTCTTCGCCACCCTCGTCCTCGCCGAACTGCAGGTCGAAGGACTCGAGCAGTTCGCGGTCCTCATCCTCTGGGGAGACGACCTGGACCTCGTAATTAATCTCCGAACCCAGCAGCTGCAGGGTGTCTTCGGAGACAGAAGCCGTAGCAGTCACCATCTCACCGAGGTTGAACAGCGCCTGCACCAATGCTGCAGGATCTGCACCAATCTTCTCAGCGAAGTCAGCCAGGGAAGCACCGCGACGCAGGCGCACGACCTTACCGCCGCCGTCAGGCAGACGTACGCCGCCTACCTCATGCTTCTGCTGCTCTTCAAACTCATGGCGCTTCTGACGCTTCGACTTCTTACCGCGACGCGGTGCACCACCCGGACGGCCGAATGCACCAGCGGTGCCACCGCGACGACCGCCGCGTCCACGGAAACCACCGTGGCCAGGACCACCGCGGCCGGGGCCGCCGCCGCGGCCGCCGCGACCACGACCACCGCCGCCACTACCAGCGGCCTTCGACGGCATGCTGGCCGGGTTCGGGTGCGAAGGCATCATTGCCGGCGAAGGACGACGTCCACCGCTACGGTTGCCATCGCCCTGCGGGCGTGCGCCGCCCTTGCCGCCACGGTTATCACCGGGCTTGCCAGCGGAGCGCTGTCCCTTAGTGCCGCCTGGGCGAGGTCCGGGGCTCGGACGATCGCTGGAGCTACCCGTGGAGAACGGGTTATTAGCCACGCGGCGGGTGCCGCCAGGCTTCGGCATGCTGCGCGGAGTGACAGCGCGCTCGCCACCCTTCTCGGTGTTCTTGCGCTGTGCTCCAGGCTTCGGTGCGCCACCCGGCTTCGGAGCGGCACCCGGCTTCGGTGCACCGCCCGGCTTGGGGGCGGCACCCGGCTTGGGGGCGGCACCCGGCTTGGGGGCAGCGCTTGGCTTCGGGCCTGGCTTTGCCGCGGCGGCAGGCTTCTTTTCTGCCGGTTTCTTGGCAGCAGAAGCTGGGGTGGCTGCTGGCGCGTTCTTCTCCGCTGCCTTGTCCTCGCCACCCTTAGCTTCGTAGTGAGCGCGCATCTTCTTGATCACCGGGGGTTCGATGGTCGAGGATGCGGTCTTGACGAACTCGCCTTGTTCCTTCAGCGTGGCGAGTAGTTCCTTGCTGGTTACGCCGAGCTGCTTTGCCAACTCGTGTACACGTAGCTTTCCGGGCACTTGTCTCCTCTTTAATCTTTCTAGGAGCCAAGGCCGCGGAATACGGCCTGACCCCTAGTTAATGGCTATGGACTTTCATCGCTGATGCTGCTTCATGGTTGTGCGCTCATCAGTGTTCGGTCTTCCTTTTTAACTCTGGGTCGCACGGGCTGTTGCCCGCCGACTGCACCTGCTGCGTGGCAGCGAGGTACTCACGTACGTGACCTGTGTCCACGTCTGTGGACAATCGGAGGGCGCGCCTGAAGGCACGGGTCCGCTCCGCCAGCTCTACTGCTTCCAGATCAGGCCTTATCCACGCTCCCCTTCCGGGAAGGCGTCGGCCGGGATCCGGAACAACACGGCATCCTGTGGGATCACCCTTATCGGCGACAACCCTCAGCAGTTCCGTGTCGGGATGCTTTTGACGCGTAGCGATACAGGTGCGGAGACGCTGTCCTCGAGACATCCAACTCCTTAGGTCATATCGCTATTGCTGCTTCGCCACAGCATTCCTGCATGTGGGCCGTTGTCTAGTCTACGCGAAAATAGGCCAAACCTTTAATTCCACCGCAGGCTGCTCGGAAAGCTAGTCCCGAGCGGCGTCGGAGTGAATATCAATCTTCCATCCGGTCAGGCGTGCTGCGAGGCGTGCGTTCTGGCCTTCCTTGCCGATAGCGAGCGAAAGCTGGTAATCCGGCACGGTTACCTTGGCCACCTGCGCTTCCTCGTCGAGGATTTCTACGCGCACGACCTTCGACGGGGCGAGAGCATTGCCCACGTAAACGGCTGGGTCTTCGTTGAAGTCGATGATGTCAATCTTCTCACCCCCGAGTTCACGCATAACGTTGCTGACGCGAGAGCCCTTCGGGCCGATACACGCACCCTTGGCGTTGAGGCCCTTGGCGTGGCCGCGAACGGAGATCTTGGAGCGGTGGCCAGCCTCGCGGGCAATGGCGATAATCTCGACCGCACCGTCGGCAACCTCCGGGACCTCCAGCTCAAAGAGACCGCGAACCAGCTCGGGGTGAGTACGCGACAGCGTGATCTGCACCTTAGCGCCGTTGCGGTTCACGCCCACGACATAGGCCTTGACGCGGTCACCGTGCTCGAGCTTCTCCCCTGGCAGCTGCTCAGCAGGCAACAGGAAAGCATCCTGGGAATCGTGTTCGGTGCCCAACTGCACCACAACGACGCCGCGCTTGTTGGCGTGGATATCGCGCTGGACGACGCCCGACACTACCGTTCCGGTCAGCTCAGAATAGGAATCATAGGTTCGCTCAGCCTCGTTCTCGCGCAACTTGCGCAGAATGGCATCGCGGACCGCCTGCGCGCCGATGCGCCCAAAGTTGTCCGGGGTGTCGTCGTATTCGCTGATGACCTCTCCGGTCTCCGGATCACTTTCGGTCACGATTACAGTGACGGCGCCGCTGTCGGCGTCGATGTCTACGCGCGACTTCGTACCTTCCGCCTTTGTCTCAGCGGATTCTGCACGGTGGTCCAGGTAGGAATACAAAAGGGCACCCGCGATAGCTTCGAGCAGGTCCTTCACAGGGACGCCGCGCTCGCGCTGAATCGTGCGGAGTGCCTCTAGGTCAATATTCACTTGTTAGTCCTCTCGGGTTGCCGAGTTCTGCTCGGCGAAGTCGAACGTCTGCATAGCCGCCTCCAGCTCCATGGCTGAAGGCTGAGCAAATTCAATTTCTACCACTGCACGGCTCAAGTTTTCCAATCGCTCGATCTGGTAACGCACCTCCTTCTTCACCGTCGTGATAAGCGCCACGGATTCTTCGTCCTCAGACAGGGCGCCGATGCGCGCGACGCGAGTGGTTCCAGGTTCCTCGACAAGCGCATATCCGACCAGCCTTCCTTGGTTGCGGCGCCAATGGCGCGGGGCGCTCAGCGGGAAGTCCACACCTGGCGTCGACACCTCCAAGGTGTAGCCCGCGCCAAAGTTGAGGATGCCCGCTTCCTCTTGGGCATCGAAAAGCTCGGAAATCTCCTGCGATAGTTCTTCAATGAGATCGGAGCTCGGGCGCTCATCGCCATCGATGCGAATGATGACCTGAGACTTCTTACCAGCTCGCGTGGTCTTCACGTCTTCGATGTCGAGGCCGCGTGCGGCGGCGACAGGCTGCAGAATTTCGGTTAGTTGCGCGGGTGTTGGGAATGCCATGCGCTCTAGACTAGGTCACCCGGGTAGGGTCTATCGCGTGAACCGCCGAGTAGTTGTCCCCACCCTGCTTGTGTGCGCTGCCCCCTGGATGGGCGGCTGCCAAGCCACCGACGCGATCGTGGATTATTTTGGCCCCCACGCGGACCCCTCCCTCACCTCGCTTGCTCAAACCGCCAGTGCGGATGCTCTCGCCTTGGAAGAACTTGATGCGGATGCCGCTGCCTTGCGCGCAGAGCAAGCTGAGCAGCTCTATGAAGAAATCGAGCGACTATGCGGACGCGATGAGGAAGGAGAGACTCCACGCTCCTGTGCGGTCGACCGTGACGTTGCCCCGCAGGATTCCGCGGACGTCTCCGCCGTGTTTGACGCCGCCTCCTCATTCTCCGAAGAGAACATCAGCAACGTTCCTGAAGAATCCCGCGCCCTTGTTCTGACACAAGCTATTGCGCTTAACGCGTGGAAGAACGAGGAGCTGGCAGACGCTCCCGAACTCACAGAACAGGACCGTGAACTCGGAGTCGAGCTCCTAAAATGGGAATACCAGCAGGTCTATGCCCTCGATTTCGCGCGCTCCTATGTGTCCCCCGACCAAGAAGATCATGTCGATGAGCTTCTGCGCATTCACGAGGACAGAATCCTGCAACTTCAGCTGCAACTGGAAAAGCTCGGTCCCGTGCCGCAGCCCGCGCCCGCATACGATTCACCGGCAGGTAGCCTGCCAAAGGACGCCGACTCAGCGCGCGCATTCATCGACGAGGTCGCACACAACGACACGCTGAAGTGGACCAATGCGGCCATCACGGCGGCCCCGGCAACCCCGTGGCAGCATTGGCTTATCACGGTTGCGGCGCAATCGCACCGCTTTCATGCTGCCTAGCCGCGGATGAGTTCCGTGAGGGTCTCCACGATCTGATCGGCGGGAACTTCACGAGTCTCGCCGCCGCGGATGCGCAGCTCAATGATGCCATCAGCGAAAGCGCGGCCCAGGATGGCGATGAACGGCATACCCAAAAGCTCAGCATCCTTGAACTTCACGCCCGGGGAGACTTTGGGGCGGTCGTCGTAAAGCACCTCGATGCCTGCGCGATCCAGATCCTCCACCAGCTTCTGACCTGCCTCCAGGGCAGCGGCGTCCTTGTTCGCTACGGCCACGTGCACCTGGTACGGGGCCACGGCCACCGGCCAGTTGAGGCCCTTCTCATCGTGGCGCTGCTCTGCCAGCACGGCGAGCATGCGCGTAACACCAATGCCGTAGGACCCCATGGTCGGCACGGCGCGCTTGCCGTTCTCATCGAGAATCTGTACGTCGAAAGCCTCGGTGTACTTGCGGCCCAGCTGGAAAATGTGGCCAAGCTCAATGCCGCGCTCCAGAGTCAGAGTGCCCTGACCATTCGGTGCCGGGTCCCCTTCCTTAACCTCGGCGGCCTCGATGAACTCATCCACAGTGAAGTCACGGCCGGCCACCAGTCCGATGACGTGGCGCTGCGGGGCATCGGCGCCGGTAATCCAGGAGGTACCAGAAACCACGCGCGGGTCAGCATAAACCTTCACGTCGTGGGCATTCAGGACACGCGGTCCGACATAACCCTTGACCAGGAAGGAGTTCTTCTTGAAGTCCCCCTCACCGGCGAGCTCAAACTCAGCCGGTTCAAGAGACGCCTCCAAGCGCTTTTCATCCAACTCGCGGTCACCCGGAATGAGAACGGCGGCCAGCTCCCATTCCTTCTCTTCTTCCGTGGCTGCGGGGGCGGCCACCTTGATCATCATGCACTTGAGGGTGTCCGCGGCGGTGACTTCGCGGCCGTCGACAGTAATGCCGGCACCCTTAGCCCACTCCACCAGAGACTCAATGGTCTCGGATTTCGGAGTCTCATGCTCCTGTGCCTCCGGCAGGCCGTCGAAGGGGATTTCCTCCGGAGCCTGAGTGACCACGGCCTCCACGTTGGCAGCGTAATCGCCCTCGGTGGCGCGCACGAAGGTATCTTCGCCTACCTCAGACACGGCAAGGAATTCCTCAGAGGCCGAACCGCCCATCGCACCAGAAGTGGCCTTGCAAATCGCGTAATCGATCTCCAGGCGGTCAAAGATGTTCTGGTAGGCCTTGCGGTGGCGGGCATAGGACTCATCGAGCCCCTCATCCGTCATGTCGAAGGAATAGGAATCCTTCATGGTGAACTCGCGGCCGCGCAGCACGCCCGCACGCGGGCGCTCCTCATCGCGGTACTTCGTCTGGATCTGGTACAGCGTGACCGGGAAATCCTTGTACGAGGAGTACATATCCTTCACCGCAGTGGTGAACATCTCCTCGTGGGTCGGGCCCAGCAACATGTCCGCACCCTTGCGGTCCTTCAGACGGAACAGATTATCGCCGTATTCCGTCCAGCGGTTCGACTCCTCATAAGGCTCGCGCGGCAGCAGCGCCGGGAAGAGCATCTCCTGGCCACCGATGGCGTTCATCTCCTGGCGGATAACGTCTTCGATCTTGCGCATGGCGCGCAGTCCCAATGGCAACCAGGTGTACACACCCGGCGCAACGCGGCGCACATAACCTGCGCGGACGAGAAGCTTGTGGCTGGGGACTTCGGCATCAGCCGGATCCTCACGAAGAGTGCGGAGGAAAAGCTCAGAAAGACGTGTAATCATGGTTGCTCAGTCTACATCGCTAGCATGTAGCCATGCTGATCATCCTCCCTCCTTCTGAGACCAAAGCACACGGCGGCAGCGGCGCGGCCCTGAACTGGGATGAGCTTTCTTTTCCCGCGCTGAACCCGATCCGCCAAGAAATCGCTGCAGAGTTGTCGTCCCTCGACGTCGATGAAGCGCTGGAGGTGCTCAAGCTCTCTGAGAAGTTGCGTGGGGAAGCCGAGTCCAACCGCGAGTTGGCTTCCTCCCCCACCATGCCCGCGCTGGAGCGTTTCACCGGCGTGCTCTACGACGCCCTCGACGCCCCCACCCTCCCTCCAGAAGCACGGAAGTACCTAGCCGTGGGCGATGCGCTCTTCGGGTTGCTGCGCGCCGATGACCTCATCCCGCACTACCGGCTCTCCGGTAGTACGAAACTGGGCGGGCGGACGCTGAAGTCTCAGTGGGGTACGGCGATCACGGATGAGCTACGCGCGCTTGTCGACGCTGGCGAGTTCCTCATCGACATGCGCTCGGGCACCTATCAGCAGCTGGGCAAGCTCAAGGACGCCGCCACCGTGCGCGTGGAGTCAGTGCAAGAGGATGGCTCCCGCAAGGTGGTCTCTCACTTCAACAAGCACTACAAGGGGGAGCTCGCTCGCGTACTCGCTCTCAAGGGCGAGAGCGTCTCCACTCTCGAGGATGCCGCCCGCGTAGCCCAAGAGTCGGGCATGAGCACCGAACTGCGCGGCACCGAGCTGGTGCTCGTGGTCTGATTTATCTATTTATCAATTTATCTACGCCCGCCGATTTATCTATTTATCTATTTATCTGGCTCAGGCAAAGCGGGGCCATTCAAACCAATGGGTTATAGCGCAAACTATTGCGCTTGAGCTCGCACTCAGTGGCGATAGAGATGCCGGAAGCAATTTTTCCACGCTCGCGAAGGCGGAACATGGCGTCCACGACGCGATCACGCAAACCCCACGGATCAATGGTGTTGATGTAGACCTTCGTGCCGCCCTCAAAGCCAGCCAAGGTCGATACCCTGAGCTTGAGCATGACGCGCCACGGCTGAGGCAGGTCCACGCTGGGCGGACGGTGGTGCCATTCTTCATTGCAGGCCACGTCCGGCCCCACCGCGGCGTGGGCCGCGTGAATCAGATCCGACATTCCACGTACTTCCTCCGGGTTCTGTTCCCACGGTTCACAGCGCGGTGACTTGGAGAAGATCTCCAGTGTGGGATAGCGGTGGCCAAATCCGGCGAAGAGCACCGCATAATCATTTTCTGCGATGACGAGGTTGCGCTTTGCCGCATAGCCCACAGCCCAGTCGTTGTACATGTTGGGGTGCGCACGCAGAATCGCATTTTCCTGGTGAGCGGCCATGCCCAGGGCGTCAATCGCGACGAGCTGCTTATGCAAGTGATCGAAGGACGCGCCCGCCGGTGCCAGCCAGTTCTGAAATACAGCGACATAGGAGGCATAGCGGTTGCGCTGGTAGAGCTCGCGCGTCGATTCCGCAGTGAACGTTGTCAGCAGGAAGTGCTCATCGGGGCTCAGCGTGCCGGAGGAGGCTAGCTGACTATCATCGACGGCCCCATCCACGAAGTGCCGTGAGGAGATAATGACATCATGTCCGCCGCCGAAGAAACCATCGGCGAGGGCGAGCAGAGAATCGTCGTCCAGCGCGGTATCCTTGCCCGCTGCCTTGAGCTTGGTGCGCACCACGTTAAGTACGTGCAGGCGCCCAGCCTCGTCGCCTTCGTACTTCTCCTTGTGCTGAGCCAGGTCTGGATCCATGGTGAAGCCATAGTTCTCGTGCCAATAGTCATAAGACACGATTTCAAAAAGGTTCGGAACGCGGCGAAACAGCGGCTGGGAGTTATCCAGCTCGTGGGGAAAAAGGCCGCGCTGAATCTCCCCCGAAGCCAAGATGCGGGACTTTTCCGGCGGGGTGTCCAGCATGCGCCCGGAGCAAAAAGCACAGCTGTGCGTCAAGGCATCAGGGCCCAGCGGATGCGGTTCCTTTGCCACATGCGCAAGCGGACGGTTGCCGCGTCCTGGCACGGTCCACACCTCTGTTCCGGAGAAAGGGTTGACCTGTTTGACGGTCCCATCCGCCATGGTCTGGATAGGTTCGACGCGGCTAAAAAGTGCTTCGCTCATGCTGCCCAGCGTAGACCTCCCCACCCGCCGGTGCGACTAGACTTAGGCCTCATGCAGCACCGATTCTTTGAAATAGATGTCTTCGCCACTGGGCCGTTTACCGGTAATCCCCTCGCCGTGGTTGCGGATGCCGATGGTTTGAGCACCGAAGAAATGCAGCGTATCGCACACTGGACCAATTTCTCTGAGACGACCTTCCTGTGCTCACCTACAGATCCTGGCGCGGACTACCGCGTACGAATCTTCACCCCGCACGAAGAGTTCCCCTTCGCCGGTCACCCCACGCTGGGCAGTGCGCGCGTCGCGGCGGAGCTATTAGGAAAGAGCGGGACCCTGATTCAGGAATGCGGTGTCGGGTTAGTCACCGTGCGCCAGGAAGAGGGCCGTTTCGCCTTCGCTACCCCGCCCTTACTGCGCCACGGGGAGCTCAGTGAGGCCGAGCGCTCCGAAGCAGCCGCCGTACTCGGAATCGATGAAGAGAGCATCGTTGACTCCGGCTGGGTGGACAACGGGCCTGGCTGGCGCTTGGTCCAGCTCGAATCTGCTGAAACCGTGCGGAAGCTTCGCCCCACGCCCACCCCCGGCGTCAAGGTCGGCGTGGTCGGCCTCACCGGGGATACGGAGCCGGCCTACGAGGTTCGCGCTATCACCGGGCAATTCGAGGACCCCGTCACCGGTTCCTTCAATGGCGGAGCCGCCCAGTTCCTCCGTGCCAAGGGCGCCGTTCCTGCCCGCTATACCGCGGCACAAGGCAGCCAAATAGGACGCGATGGCCGCGTCTTTATCGACGATGACGGGGACGAGCTCTGGGTAGGCGGCAACGTCCACATTCGCGTGCGCGGAACCCTGGGGTCCCGCGATGACTAAAAAGCCCCTGCCTTTTGAGCTGCACAATGATTTTGCCCAACGCCTGCCACAGATGGTCACGGCAAGCCGCGGGGAAGAACAGCCAGCTCCACGAATCGTGGCGCTCAATGAGCACCTAGCCGCCGAGCTCGGCCTCGACCCAGACTGGCTGCGCAGCGAGGACGGAATAGAGTTCCTCCTTGGCCGTGGAGCAGTCGCTCCGCACGCAATGGCCTATGCGGGCTTTCAGTTCGGGCAGTATAACCCGTCAATGGGTGACGGCCGCGCCCTCCTCTTGGGCGAACTCACCGGCCCCACCACCGCTCACAACCCCACGGGTCTGTGGGATCTGCATGCCAAGGGCACGGGGCTGGCTCCCTACTCGCGTTATGGCTCTGATGGGCGCGGCACGCTGCGCTCAATGCTGCGTGAGTATCTCTTCTCCGAGTCGATGCATGCCCTAGGTGTGCCCACCACTCGGTCGCTGGCGGTGCTCGCCACCGGTCGCCCCATCCAGCGCCAGATGGCGGAAGAGGCAGGGGTTCTCGTGCGGGTGGCCGCGAGCCACATTCGTGTCGGCTCCTTCCACTTCGCCGCGCACTCGCAGGTGCCTGGGCTACTAGAGAGCCTTGCCGCCTACACCAGTGAACGCCACTACCCCGGCGCCGACTTCCGGGAGCTATTCACGCACGTCATGGAGACACAAGCCGCGACGGTCGCCGGGTGGATGCAGCTGGGCTTCATTCACGGCGTAATGAACACTGATAACACCACGTTATCGGGCGAAACCATTGACTATGGCCCCTGCGCGTTCATGGAAAGCTATGACCCCAATACCTGGTTTAGCTCTATCGATACGCAGGGACGCTACCGCTTTGGGTGCCAGCCCGACATGTTGGGCTGGAACCTTGCGCGATTGGCGGAGTCACTGCTTCCGCTTATCGACGACTCCCCTGACACCGCCCTCACCTGGGCTCAAGAGGCCATCGATACCTTTGCGGACCGCTTCGAGAAAGCACGGCGAGTCGAAGCCCTGCAGCACTTGCAGCTGCCCGAAGAGCTTTTCCAGGATTACAACGCTGCCCTCGTGCAGGCCGCCCCGGACCTCACACAAGCCAACCGCAGCCTTGTCAGTGCCGCGGCGGGCGAGCCTGCGGCGGCCTATGAACTCCTCAAGGATAGAAGTTTCGTTGATGCCTACTGCGCAAGTAGCCCCGACGCTGTGCTGCTCGAGCGAACCGTGCCGCGCGTGATTCCTCGGCCGCGGCTGGTCGAAAGCGCTCTGGGCGATGCCGAAGAGTTCGCCCGTCTTCTGCACGCCACCACGCATCCTTTTGATGCTGCGCCGGAGTATGAGCAGCCCGGCGGCACCGAAGGCTATCTCACCTACTGCGGAACCTAAGAACCACGAGCACAAACAGAAGCAAACACACCACCGCCCCGAGGTCTCCGTAGGAAAGGAAACGGAGTCTCGGGGCGGCGGTGCGTCTCTATCTTTCACTGCCACGCTCCCGGTCGGTTTCTCAGGCCGACCGCCCCGCGTGGCTGGGGTTCTCTCTATCTCTCTCGCATGCGCTCTCTCAAACGCACACCATCATTATGGGGCGCTGTCCTTGGTGAAGCGTTCCGGTGCACTGAACGCTTCCTGCCAATTACTGAGAATTACCTGCGAGGGAATCGCCGACGGGGCGAAGAGCGAGATTACTTGGTGTCCAGCTGCAGAGTCTTCTGCGTGTACTCCCACATCTCGTTGTAGAGCTTCTTGTCCTTGGACAGCTTAGTTCCGTAGGAAGGAATCATCTCCTGGATCTTGTCGCCCCACTGAATCATGTTCTCACCGAAGCAGCGCTCCAGTAGCTCAATCATGATGGCTGGGGTGATGGAAGCACCCGGGGAAGCGCCAAGCAGACCAGCGATGCTGCCTTCTGGGTTGTTGATGAGGGTGGTGCCGAACTCCAAGGAGCCGAACTGCGGTGCACCCGCTGGCTTAATCACCTGGACACGCTGGCCGGCGATAACAGTCTCCCAATCAGCCGGGTCAGCGCTCGGGACGTATTCCTTCAGGGTTTCAACGCGCTTATCGAAGTCCTTGAGAACCTCAGTGACCAGGTACTTGGTCAGACCAAACTCCTGTGCTGCCACGCCCAGGTAAGAGGTGATGTTGTCCGGACGGATGGACTTGAACAGGTCCAGGTAGGAGCCCTTCTTCAGGAACTTCGGGGACCAGCCGCCGTAGGGACCAAACAGCAGGCCTTCTTCACCGTCGATGACACGGGTGTCCAGGTGCGGCACGGACATCGGCGGAGCGCCCACAGCAGCCTTGCCATAAACCTTTGCGTGGTGCTGCTTGACCAGCTCCGGGTTCTTGGAGCGCAGCCACAGGCCCGAAACCGGGAAACCGGCGAAACCAGAAACCTCACGGACACCAGCCTTACGCAACAGGTCGAGTGCGTAGCCGCCGGCACCGACGAACACAAACTTGGCGTGGACAGCCTGGTAGTCACCGGTGTGGAGGTTCTTTGCCACCACGCGCCACTTGGAACCCTCACGCTTGATATCAACGACCTCGTGGCCATAACGGATCTCGGTGCCGGCAGCCTTAGCGGCAGTGAAGAACTGCTTAGCCAGGGCGCCAAAGTTGACGTCGGTGCCCGCATCGGTCCACGAGATGGCAACCTTCTGGGAGTTGAAGTCACGGCCCTGGGACATCAGGGGCAGCTTCTCCTGGAAGGTGGCGTCATCGTCGCTGAACTGCATGTTCGGGAACATGTGGTTATCCTTCAGCGCGTCGAAGCGGCGCTTCAGGTAATCCACCTGGATGGAGCCCTGTGCAAAGGACACATGCGGAACCGGGTTGATGAAGGCCTTCGGGTCCGTCAGGATGCCGTTGTTGAGCTGGTGGGACCAGAACTGGCGAGAAACCTGGAACTTCTCATTGATATTCATAGCCTTGGAAACATCAATGCGGCCGTTCTTTTCTGGGGTGTAGTTCAGCTCGCACAGCGCGGAGTGGCCGGTACCGGCATTGTTCCACGGGGAAGAGGACTCAAGCGCAGGGCCGTCCAAACGCTCGAAGACCATCTGCGTCCAGCTGGGCTCGAGCTCACGCAGCATGGCGCCGAGGGTGGCGCTCATAATACCTGCACCAATGAGTGCGACCTCAACCTCGTCTACTACTTGTGCTGTCTTCTTATCGGAGGACACTGTACTTATTACCTCTTTGAGTCGATGTATTCGTTGTGGTCAAGTGCCCTGCGCATGTGGGTACACAGGGCGCGGTGAGAAAGCGCTCGACGATGCTAGGAAGCAAACCGGCATACAGACCCCCTACGAGAGGTCCGTCAAGCATTAATTCCACTTTACGCCCCTAAATGAGAAATAGGCATTCCTGGGAAAATAAATGCCCGAATATGAAACCACTACCCCTTTTGTGGTGCAGGACAACTGTGGCTAGCGCTCCGCCCCGCCGGACGCACCTGACTGTACGGCCTATCATGAGCTCCATGACATATGACGAACTCGAATGGTCAACAGATCTCCTCGGGCCCGATTTCCAAGCCGCCACCCTTGAACTCGGCGCCGACCCTGATGGCGAGGGCGATGTGTGCGCGACGCTCGTGCGCTACTGTCCCGACACGGATGCCCACGATGACCGCCCCGCCTTGGTGTGGGTCCATGGCATGACGGATTACTTCTTCCACGATCACGTAGCGCGCTATTTCTATGAGCTCGGCTATGCCTTTTATGCTCTCGACTTGCGCAAGTGCGGGCGCTCCCGGAGGGACGGACAAACCTGGCATTACATCAGCGATATGAAGTATTACGATGCCGACCTCAACGCGGCTCTCGACGCCCTCCCCAACCCGCGTGTCGTCATCATGGGCCACTCCACCGCCGGCACCATCATCGCACTCTGGCTTGATCGCCTTCGCCGCCAGGACCGCGAACACTTCACCCGCATCTCCGGTGTCGTCTTCAACAGCCCCTGGTTGGCCATGATGGGAATGGCGGATAAGACTTATGAGGTGCTCAAGCACGTCATCTATGCCGGCGCTGCCATCGCCCCAAAATTCCCGATTCCCGGAGGCGATCTCACTGCCTACGGGGAATCTATCCATTCCGAAGAGCAGGGCGACTGGGAATTCGACCGTCGCCTCAAGCCACTGGGCGGGCACCCGAAATACCTGGGCTGGGTAGCAGCGGTCTTCCATGGCTTCGACGCGATCCATTCCGGCCGCATCAACATGGGACTCCCTCTGCTGACCATGACTTCAGGGCGTTCCGAGCTCAATCAGCCTTATAGCGAATCCTCTAACACCGCCGATGTTGTCGTCGATGTGCGCCAGAGCCAGCGATGGGCCAAGGAGCTCAGCGCCCGTTACACGCTCCACGTTGTAAATAATGGGCGCCACGATCTCTTTCTTTCCCGCCCCGAGCCGCTGCAGGAAGCATTCTCCACCGCCGCGGAATGGTTGCGCGCCGTGGCCCCTCTTGAGACGGATTAGACTCGCCCGCCTCGCACTTTTCGGCCTGCACGGGTTGCGGCTAGGCAGCCTCTAGAATGGTCGGCATGACTTCCGCACAGCACTTTGACCTCGTCATCATCGGCACTGGGTCGGGAAATTCAATCCCCTCCCCTGAGTTCGACGATAAATCCATCGCCGTCATCGAAAAGGGAACCTTCGGCGGAACCTGTCTCAACGTGGGCTGCATCCCAACGAAGATGTACGTCTACGCTGCCGACGTGGCACTCGCCGCGCGCGAGGCAACCCGTCTTGGGCTCAGCGCCCACGTGGATGCTGTGGATTGGGACGGCATTGTCGAGCGCGTATTCCACAACCGCATCGATCAGATCGCCCGCGGCGGCGAAGAGTACCGCCGTGGCGAGGAAACGCCCAATATTACAGTCTTTGATCAACATGCTCGGTTCATCGGACCGAAAACCCTGCAAGCGGGCGATGACATCATCACCGGTGACAATATTGTTATTGCTACCGGCTCACGCCCTGTACTGCCCGAACCCTATGCCAGCTCTTCCGTGCCGGTCCACACCAACGAGGACATCATGCGGCTTGAGAAGCAGCCGCGTAGCCTCATCGTGGTCGGTGGCGGCTACATCGCCATGGAATTTGCCCACGTCTTCGACGGCCTGGGGACGGAAGTGACCGTGGTCAACCGCTCGGAGAAGTTCCTCCGGTTCCTTGACGAAGACTTAAGCTCCCGGTTCAACGACATCGCACGCGAACGTTTCGACGTACGCATTGGCACCGCCACAGCACTAGAGGAAACCGCAGACGGTGTACGCCTCACCTTGGATAACGGTGATGTCGTGGAGGCGGAAGCCATCCTCGTGGCCACCGGCCGCCAGCCCAACGGCGATCAGATGGATCTTTCTACCAGCGGTATTGAAATGCACGAGGACGGGCGCATCAAGGTCGACGAGTTTGGTCGCACGACCTGCGAGGGCGTGTGGGCGCTCGGCGATGTCTCCTCTCCTTACATGCTCAAGCACGTAGCCAATGCGGAGCAACGAGCGGTACAGCACAATCTGTTGCATCCTGAAGACCTCCGTCCCATGCCGCACGAGCACATCCCCGCTGCCATTTTCACCCACCCGCAAATTGCGACGGTGGGACTTACTGAGGCACAAGCCCGCGAAGAGGGCTATGACGTCACGGTGAAGGTGCAGAACTTTGGCGACGTTGCCTATGGATGGGCTATGGAAGACTCAACAGGCATCTGCAAGCTCGTGGCCGATCGTGCCACCGGCAAGCTCCTCGGCGGCCACATCATGGGCCCACAAGCGTCCACTCTTATACAGCAGTTGATCACTGCCATGGTCTACGACCTTGATATACGCGAGTTCGCTCGCTCGCAATACTGGATCCACCCGGCACTGCCAGAAGTAGTGGAAAACGCAGTTTTGGGACTAGAGTGGCAGGAGTGAAAGTTACATCGGATTGAGTGATCTTTTTCACATTGCGATTAAACTAATTTCACCAAAAGCCCTGAACCGCACTACAAGCACTTTTTAACACCAACAACATCTGTCAGCACCCTTTCAGAATTTCACCCATTTTGGGGGTGATAGCCGTGAGGGCTTAAAAGAAGACTCAAACTGACGTGCATTTTGCCTGACCGTTGGCTAGGTTAATTACAGACACCGGAACGAGCCGATACTCTCTACCGGCTCAGTGTGTTTTGGGGATACCAAAATAATCCCTATCCCTGTAAATCAAAGCCTCCTACTCTGGAGGCTTTGCACGTACGACTCTAAGGACTTTTGATATGCGTATCCGCAATGCAGCCATCGCCGGCGCTACTGCTCTCGCTGTTGCTTTCGGCGGCTCCACCGTCGCTTTCGCTGAGGACGCCAACGGCTCCGCTCAGGAGAACACCAACTCTTCCGCTTCCACCGACAACGGCTCCTCCTCCGCTGAGGACAACACCAACTCCGAGGCTTCCCTGTCCTCCAAGATTGGTGACTGGTTCTACGTTAATGAGAACGACAACAAGGGCACTGCGGCTGACGGCCGCGCCATCTTCGGCTCCTCCAAGCACGAGAACTGCGATGCTGACGAGACCGAGGAAGAGTGCACCACTCTCGGCGACCAGCCGGCTTGGGCCAAGGCTTTCTACGGCCTGGGCATCGCTAGCGCCATCGCTTCCGTAGCTGGCTTCATCGGCGTTGTGTACAACTTCTTCGTCCACGGCCCGTCCTTCTAAGACGTCTCCCTTACACACTTTTTCCGAAAGGTTTAAATTTCATGCGTAACTTCCGCACCGCTGCCGTTGCCGCTGCAACCGCCGCTTCCGTTGCTTTCGCCGGCACCTCCGTTGCCTTCGCTGCAGAGGACAACGAGACCGAGAACACCTCCTCTTCCAACCTGTCCTCCGCATACGACAAGGTCAAGGAAGACGACTCCGACGAGACCCTGTCCTCCAAGTGGGGCACCGCTACCGAGAAGGACAGGAAGGTCACCGGCGAGGACCTCTTCGGCAAGAAGCGCGCCGAGGATAACCCGCAGTGGGCTGAGATCTGGCGTGGCGGCACCTACGCTGCCCTCGGCACCGCAATTGCAGGCGCCCTGTTCGCTGCCTACAACTTCGCTGTGTACAACAACATCGTTCCGGCACACGTGCTGGACCCGATTTTCCGCCGCTAATTAAGTTGCGGGTACGCTGACTGACTCAGCGCACTTCATTAGCGCCCATCCTCGCATCGTGGGGGTGGGCGCTTTTGCATGCCTAGGCACCGATGAACTGTGGAGATACTCTAACTCTCTTAATAATTGCTGAGTGAATTGCTACAGTGGTGTGCCCGACAGGGGGATTTGGCGGCCTCAAGTAAACATCTAAGAGTGGTGCCGTTCCAGTGAATCCTGTCAATGTTTACGCTAGAATCGCTCAAGTGACTTGGGGCACCCTATAGTTACTCCAGTTCCTACGAGGTTTAAAAGGATTCACACTATGCGCATTCGCAAGGCCACCATTGCCGGTGCTACCGCTCTCGCTGTTGCATTCGGCAGCACCACCGTTGCTTCCGCTGCAGAGGGTAGCAGCAACGATTCCGCTACCAACTCTTCCGCAACCGCTGGTGAGCAGCAGGGCACCCAGAAGGCAGGCGGCTCCTCCGCACTGGGCAAGGCGCTCGAGGCTGACAAGGAAGCCAACGGCCAGAACATCTTCGGTCAGAACTCTTCCATCTCCAGCGAGCCGAAGTGGGCACAGGCCCTCGCTGGCATCGGCATCGTCGCCACCATCATCACCATCGCCGGTGGTCTGGTTGGCCCGGCGCTGAACTACCTCAAGTTCGGCATGTAGTTCTCCTCCCTACTCTTCTACCCCACTACTTTTTGAAAGGCTCCACACAAGATGCGTAAATTCCGCACCGCCGCCGTTGCTGCTGCAACCGCCGTCACCGTCGCCTTCGCTGGCACCACCGTTGCTTCCGCTGCTGAAGCTGTTGAGGGCTCCGGCCTGACCGAGGAGCAGGTCCAGAAGGAACTCCAGGAAGACGCGACCTCCTCCGAAATGTCCTCCGCACTCTCCTCTGAGGGCGAGGGCTCTCTCTCCTCCAAGCTGGGTGGCGTGACCGACGGCAACATCACCGGAAAGGGTGCTGACGCCTTCGGCTCCACCAAGAACCCGTCCCAGGTTCCGCAGTGGCTGGACCTCTGGCGTGGTGGCACCATCGCTATGGTTGCCGCTGCTGCTGTTTCCTCCGCTGTTGCCGCCTACAACTACGCTGTGTACTCCGGCGTTATCCCGGACTACGTTGGCCAGGCCATCAAGAACGTCTCCTTCTAGTCACGTTCATTGCTGGCAGCACAAAGCCCTCCGCCTCCCGTGCGATTCACGGTGAGGCGGAGGGCTTTGTTTCTGCTTGGGAAGTGTTTAAGCGCTCGGCGCTTAAACGCTAGGCCTCATCCGGCAGGGTGAGGATCTCGTTGCCGTCATCGGTGATCACGATGGTGTGCTCGAACTGAGCGGTGAACTTTCCATCCGTGTTCTGGACGGTCCAGCCGTTATCCCAAATCTCATAATCCAGCGAGCCCAGGTTAATCATCGGCTCGATGGTCAAGGTCATTCCGGGCTCGAGGATGTCTCGGTAGGTCATGGAATCGTAGTGCAGCACAACCAACCCGTTGTGGAAAGTAGGGCCTACGCCGTGCCCGGTAAAGTCAGTGACCACGTTGTAGCCGAAACGGTGAGCATAAGACTCGATGACGCGTCCGATGACGTTAATCTCACGGCCCGGCTTAGCGGCCTTAATGCCGCGCATCATCGCTTCCTTGGTGCGCTCTACCAGCAACTTGTGTTCCTCGGTGACGTTGCCGGCAAGGAAAGTAGCGTTGGTATCGCCGTGGACACCATTCTTGAACGCAGTGACATCGATATTGACAATGTCACCGTCCTCAATCACCGTGGTATCCGGGATGCCGTGGCAGACAATCTCATTGAGGGAAACACAGCAGGATTTCGGGAAACCCAGGTATCCCAGCGTCGACGGGTATGCGCCGTGGTCACACATGTACTCGTGCGCGACGCGGTCAATCTCATCCGTGGTCACACCGGGAGCCACAGCCTTTCCCGCCTCCTGAAGGGCGTTGGCGGCAATCCGGGAGGCTTCACGCATGGCCTCAATAACCTCCGGGGTCTGCACGAATGGCTCGCCCTGGGCTTCCTGGACCGTGTCCTTCCACACGTACTCCGGGCGCTCAATATCCTTCGGTACCTTGCGGATTGGGGTATCTTTTTCTTGTTTCAGCATCGCGCGCTTAGTCATAACTACTCATGGTAGCCCTCTTGCCCAGCGCCCGACAAAGAGCACCAACGGCGCCCTAACGAGCGCGCCCTACTGTTCTTGTGCGGGAGGAACCTCGCCGTGGCCTTCCGCGCGGAGGGCGTCCAGACGCTGCAGGAAGTTATCAGTGATGTTGACCGAAATCGTCGAGCCGCCGCCCAAAACGACGAGTGTCGCAAAAGCAATGTCATCATCCCGGAATCCGGTGAACCAGGCATGCGAGCCGCCATTGATTTCCGCCTCACCGGTCTTGCCATAGACAGTGCCCTGGGCCTGCATTCCTGCGGCGGTACCGCTCGCCACCACCTGGCGCATCATGTCGCGAACTTGTGCCAGAGTTTCCTCGCTGGGTGCAGGGACCTGCTCGGAAACCTTGGTTTCGCGTGACTCGATGAGCGTCGGCGTCGGAGTCTTGCCTGCCGCGACCGTCGAAGAGACAAGCGCCATGCCAAAGGGCGACACTAGGTCCAGACCCTGGCCATAGCCAGCTTCCGTGCGCTCCAGAGGCGTTTCGCCCTCCGGGACGGAGCCGGTAAGTGTCGACAGCCCCGGCACCTCATAGTCGATGCCCAGGCCATATTGCTTGCCCACATCACGCAACTCACCTTTCGGAAGCTCCGTCGAGATCTGCGCGAAAGTGGTGTTACAGGATTGCGCGAAGGCTTGGCGCAGCGGCACCGAGCCCAGGGAGAAACCGTTGTAGTTGGTCACGGTGCGCCCGTACAGGTCCATGGTGCCGGGGCAGGGCACGATGGAGTCGGGGGAAAGGCCTTGCTTATCGACGCCCGCCGAAGCCGTAATGATCTTAAACACCGAGCCGGGAGGGAACTGACCTTGGAGGGCGATGTCACCCTTCTTATCCGCCTCCGGGGTTTGGGCTACGGCAAGTATCTCGCCCGTCGAGGGGCGCATGGCCACGATCATGGCCTCATACTCGGGGCGCAGGTTAACGGCCTCTTGCGCGGCACGCTGGACGTCATAGTCCAACGAAACTTTGACGGAAGGGGCCGCCTCGGGCTCGTGATACTCGACGTCGGAAAGCGCGGCGCCATGTTCGTTGACTACCGAGACGGACCAGCCATTTGTTCCGTCGACTTCCTCGGAGACCAGAGACCGCACTCGGGCGAGAATGTCTGGGGCTAAACCGGTATCGCGAGTGATGAGCGCTGGCTCCTCGTTGAAGCGAATCCCCCTCTGGTTCTCCAGAACCGGGCGCAGTCGTGCTGCCTGCGCCTCGTTGAGCATGGCGACCGAATAAGCACCATCGACATCTTCGAGATTCTTGGCCAGCTCACCAGAATCAATTTCGGGGAAGGAATCATCCTCCCGATGCGCCTGGCTCAGCGCGCCGGATACTTTCGCGGCGACGGGGCGTGCGTCGTCTACCGCGTCGGTGTCGACGACGAGCCGGTATTGCAAGCCCGGAGACATGAGTTCCACCCCATCGGAGGAGACAACGCCTGCGCGCTTCGGCGCGATCGAACGCAGCTCAAGATGCTGGTGCGCGCCGAGATCAGGATGGATGATGCTGGGCTGCCAGCGCACGGTCCAATCCTTATCCTTGCGCGTCAAGGCCATGGACGTGTCATAGCGCAAGGAACGATTGCGCGGCAGGGCCCACGTCACTGAATAGTGCGCAGTCGCCTTGGCTTCCTCCTGTTCAACGTCGGTCAATTCAACGTCGAGGCCCTCTGCTTGCAGGCCCGCGAAGGTTGCGTCGAGAGTGTTCGTGGCGGTGGTGCTGTCATCAACGAGCTGCGCCAAGTCCTCATTGTTGCGGGTTTCCATGTCTTCTAGGAATTGCTCAGCAACTGGGCGTGCGGACACCGGCTTGGGGGTACATCCCACCAAGGACGACGCCGCGATGCTTGCCGCACCGAGCAGCGCCACGAACTTCTTCATGATTGGGCAGCGTAGCAGCCAAGGGCGGCCTGACGGCCGCCCCACACCGCAGGTGGACTACTTGGTAACGCGAACCTCAGCCTTGGCGCCTTCCACGGCTTCCAAGCCCTGCTCTTCTGCCAGACGCATTGCCTCTTCGATGAGCGTTTCCACAATCTTGGATTCAGGAACGGTCTTGATGACCTCACCCTTAACGAAGATCTGGCCCTTGCCGTTACCGGAAGCTACGCCAAGGTCAGCGTCGCGGGCCTCGCCCGGACCGTTCACCACGCAGCCCATGACGGCCACGCGCAGCGGGAACTCCATACCGTCGAGGCCCTCGGTGACCTCGTTAGCCAGCTTGTAGACGTCCACCTGTGCGCGACCACAGGACGGGCAGGAGACAATCTCCAGCTTGCGCGGGCGCAAGTTGAGGGACTGCAGAATCTGGTCGCCGACCTTGATCTCCTCGACCGGGTCCGCGGACAAGGACACGCGGATGGTGTCACCGATGCCTTCGGCAAGCAGGGCACCGAAAGCGACCGAAGACTTGATGGTGCCCTGGAATGCGGGGCCGGCCTCGGTAACACCGAGGTGCAGCGGGTAGTCACACTGAGCGGCGAGCTGGCGGTAGGCCTCCACCATGACGACCGGGTCATTGTGCTTCACAGAAATGGCGATATCGCCATAGCCGTGCTCCTCGAAGAGACCAGCCTCCCACAGTGCAGACTCAACGAGAGCCTCCGGGGTAGCCTTGCCGTACTTTTCCATGATGCGCTTGTCCAAAGAACCGGCGTTGACACCAATGCGAATCGGAATGCCAGCATCGCCGGCGGCCTTCGCAACCTCCTTGACGCGGCCATCGAATTCCTTGATGTTGCCCGGGTTGACGCGTACCGCAGCACAGCCGGCATCGATGGCGGCAAAGATGTACTTGGGCTGGAAGTGGATATCTGCAATCACCGGGATCGGGGACTTCTGCGCAATCGCTGGCAAAGCCTCCGCATCAACCGTCTTTGGGCAGGCAACGCGAACGATATCGCAGCCGCTGGCGGTCAGCTGTGCAATCTGCTGAAGGGTAGCGTTGACGTCGTGCGTCTTCGTTGTGGTCATCGACTGCACGGAGATGGGGTGGTCAGAGCCCACGCCAACCTGGCCAACCATGAGCTGACGCGTCTTGCGGCGCGGCGCCAAGGTGGGAGGTGGGCCGTCGGGAATACCAAGACCAATAGGGGTCGACATGTGTGCTCCTTGCTAATTGGGTTTTAACGCCCCTACTCTAGCACCGCGCACGACAGCGGGAGCAGGCAGCTAGATCACTAGCCAAACAGCCGAATTGGGTTGACCACGTCCGCAATCATGATGAGCGCACCCACCGCCATCAGAACAAAAGCCAGCGCATAGGTCACCGGCATGAGCTTGGTGTAATCCGCCGGCCCCTTCGGTTCCTTGCCCATAAGACGGCGCAGGGCATCACGAATCTTCTCGTAGAAAATGACGGCGATGTGACCGCCGTCAAAAGGCGGAAGCGGAATGAGGTTGAACAGCGCGAGGAAGAAATTGAGGGTGGCCAGCATCATAAAGAAGGAGGACCACAGACTGCGCTCCACCAGCTCGCCGCCCACGCGGGAGGCACCCACCACAGACATGGGCCCGTTGACATCACGCTCCTGCCCGAAGATAGAAGCCACCACACCCGGAATCTTTGCCGGGAATTGGGCGATGCCCTGGACGGTGGCGTTCAAGGCATCTCCCGAATAACGAGCGGTGGCCGGGATAGCGTCGACAAAGGAGTAGGTCTCCCTGATATCGATAATCTGGTTGGTCATGCCGATGGCACCGACCTTCACCAGCTGCCCCTCCGCGTTGAGCCGGGTCACTGTTGCAAGCGTGATATCGAAATCACGCGGTGCACCATCCCGCTCGACGGTAAGGGTGACGATGTCACCGGGGTAGTTCATGACGGTATCACGAAGCTGCGCGAAGGAGTCCATCGTTTCGCCGTTGAGCGCGACAACGATATCCCCTGGTTCCACACCCGCTTCGCCGGCTGGGCCCAGCCCCTGGCAGGGTTCTAATTCGCCCTCGGCATTCTGATTCGCGGCACAGGAGACCTCCCCTACACGCGGGCGAACATCCGCGTCTGGGTTGGGCAAGCCCGTGGTCATTGCGATCATCAACAGGATAATGAATCCCAACAGCAGGTTGACTGTGATACCACCGGCCAGCACGATGATCCGCTGCCACGCCGGCTTCTTGTACATGGCATAGGGCGCTTCTTCCTCCGTGAGGAACTCATCCTGCGCCGTCATGCCCGCGATATCACAAAAGCCACCTACCGGAAATGCCGCAAGGCCATACTCGGTGTGGCCACGTGTAAAAGAGGCGACGCGCGGCCCAAAACCGATGAAGTAACGCCGCACCCGCATCCCGAAGGCACGGGCAGTAAACATGTGGCCTGCCTCGTGTAAGGCAACGGTGATGCCGATCCCCACAGCGAAGAGGATAATACCGAGGACATGTGCCATAAACTACGGGGCTTTCTAACGAGCGAGCGAATCCACCATCGCATTAGCGCGACGGCGGGCCTCACCTTCCACGGCGAGGACATCATCGACGCTAGAGGGTACACCAGCAAACTCTGAGGCCTGCCCCACGACGTGGCTAACCACGTCCACAATTTCCGGGAAGTGAATACGGCCCGCCAGGAAAGCAGCTGCTGCCTCCTCGTTCGCGGCGTTATATACGGCAGCGTGGGTGCCTCCGGCAGCGGCCACCTCACGGGCAAGGCGGACGGCCGGGAAGGCTTCGTCATCGAGCGGCTCGAAGCGCCACTCATGCGCGGTGGAAAAGTCCAGCGCCGGCTGCGCGCCTGGCACGCGGTGCGGCCAGTCCAGTGCCAAGGAGATCGGGAGCTTCATCGACGGCGGGGAGCATTGTGCAATCGTGCAGCCATCGGTGAAGGTGGCCATGGAATGCACGATGGATTGGGGGTGGACGGTGACGTCAATGAGGTCCGGGTGGACGTCGAAAAGCAGCGTCGCCTCGATGAGCTCCAGCCCCTTATTCACCAAAGTCGCCGAATTCAGGGTGTTCATCTGCCCCATCGACCACGTCGGGTGCTGTGCTGCCTGCTGTGGGGTGACATCCCACATCTCCTCGCGGGTCCACCCGCGGAAAGGACCACCGGAGGCGGTGAGTACGAGGCGCTCAAGCTCCACGCCGCTGCCTGCGCGCAGGCACTGCGCCATGGCGGAATGCTCGGAATCCACCGGGATGATCTGGCCCTCCCCCGCCAAGCGGGTCACGATGGAACCACCGGCAACGAGGGATTCTTTGTTCGCCAACGCCAATAGTTCGCCCTTCTCCAAGGTGGCGATGGTGGAGGCCAAGCCCATGGAGCCCACAAGCGCGTTGAGGACCTTATCGGCGTCCACCGCCTTGACCAGCTCCTCAGCAGAGTCTGGGCCCGAGAGCACGGTGCCACCGAGGGCGTCGGAAACGGTGCGTGCCGCATCGGGCTTGGCGACGGCCACGTGGTCAAACGAAAGGTTGAGGGCACGAGCCTGCTCAATGACGAGCTGCGGGTTGGAACCGCCGGCGGCGATACCCACGACTGTGAACTTATCTGGGTTATCCGCGATAACGTCCAGAGCCTGGGTGCCAATCGAGCCTGTAGAGCCGAGAATAAGAATGCGTTGGGTACTCACCCTTTCAACCCTAGCTGGTCAACCCAAGCAAGAGTCGTGAGCGCTGCACTAGCGATAGTCGGGGGTGTTTAATCGCGGTTATCGGCAGGATCATTTAAACTACTACACAGAATAACTGGCATTTTTCGTGCGCTCGCTCGAATCAATGAGTTCTAAGCAGGGCGAGCTGCATGTACACGCAAAGGAGAGCAAGTGTCTTCCCACAAGCCGGCATCGCAGGTTTTCGACGGCGTATCCACCGATGACGTCCCGTCCGCAGGTTTTGGTTGGTCCCGGATCAGCCGCTCGGGCGTACAGATCGCTGGTTGGACGTCCGTCGTGTTCCTGCTTGCTTATAACTTTGGTAACCACAAGGGCCACGTGGAGACGATTTGGCTCTTCGCCCTGGCAATCCTGATTGCCCTTGGTTTGGTCATTTACGCTCTGCAGCCAAAGCTCTCCCAGGTACGCACCCTGACCGCCCGTAACAAGCCGGTAGGCCACGAGGAGCCGGACTGGGCATATGAGCAGAAGACTGTTCACAACGTCTACGCCTCCCTGACCGATGATGAGCTGCGCGCCCTCAACATTGAGCCCTCCCGCGTTGCTCACCTCCGCGGTGTTTCCGAAGGCCGCCACGCTGCCAAGCCGGTGACCAACTAAAGCTTCTTCGCTTTAAACGAAGCTCCCTCTCCTACCAGTTCAAGGTTTGAACTGGTAGGAGAGGGAGCTTTTTCTATCTGTCCTGCCCCCTAACTCACATAGCGATTCACCGTGGCATAGATTTCCGGCGTCCGCTCTTGTGCCCTGTTTCCGGCGAACCGCCAGACACCGGCGTAGACAAGAGCCGGAACCAGCAGCGAAACTATCATTGCGACAAACAACAGCGACCCACCTCGCTCGTAAGCGAGGACAGAGATCACAATGCCGGGAAGCGCGGGCACCCACACCAACAGCATGCCGACAAACGCAGTGAGGAAAGCACCAGCAGAATAGCCAGACTTATCGTTCCACCGGTTCTGCCCAGGAGCGGACAAGGGATAAGGGTTCAGCACGGTCAGGCCCAAGCCCACCGCCGCCGTAGAGATAAACACACCTACGGCCACAGCTGTGCACAACAAGCCCAAGGTGAAGTTCTCACTAAAGACAAGAACCACTACGGCAAGCAGAACGAACCCAAGAAAAGGAATAGTCACGTGTGCGAGGTGGCGCGCATGAAGGATGGTGCGTGGGGCAACCGGCGCCACCATGTGGACCCAATTCGATGGCCCATCGAAGCCATAATCATTAGCCAAGAGCGAAGAGAGCACGATGGCGCTGAAACAGAGCATAAAATAGGCGGTGAAATCATCGCCCCGCCACAACTGATAGAGCGTCAGCACACCAAACAGAGGCATCATATACAGCATGCCCGTTTGCCGCTTATCACGGGTGAGATAACGCAACGCGCGGGTATATTCCATCGCCGCAGGGCTGGAATAAGACCACGCGCCCAGCTCCAACTTGGATACCCCCTTTCCTGTCACCTCGCTGGCTACGTCACCACCTGCTCCCGGATTGCGCATGAGGCCGGATATCTGACGCGACCACATCCAACCCAGTAGGCCAAGGCTGGCCGCCGCGATGAGCAGTTGGGCTAGGGCGGTGAGGAAGTGGCCGTCGGCAAGCGCGAGCGCCCACCCCACCCCTGCACCAAACGGTGTCCAGGCGCTGATCGCGCCCACGGTGTGAAGCGGCGGCAAGGACTCCAGAACGCTCTGCGCCTGCAGCATGCCAAAGACCAGGAGACCCATAACCACCATTGCCGCAATTTGGGTGCGGGATTTCTGGGAATCCGCGATGGCAGAAGCCACTTGACCAAGGCATTCGCCGAAGATGATGGTCGTCACGCACGATAAAACCATGCCCACGGCGAAGGGCGCTGCAGCCCACCCGGGCCCCGTCAGGATGAGGAAAATGCTGCCGATGATCGCATACACCAGGGAAAAGACGACCGACATGATGGCACGGGTGGTCAGCAGGCCGGCAAAGAACAAGCCCGGAAGGACCTCGCGGGGAGTCAACGGAAGTGCGCCCAGAGTTGTCGGACTCAATTGGTTCTCCCCCGCCGGCATGAAGAGAGCGAGGAGAACGTAGATGAGCATGCCGCCTGCCACCCCGACGGTCAGCGCTTGGTAACCGTGGCCCGGGGTGGTGATATCGGAATACACCATGAATGCGAGCGACAAGAGGCCGATCGCCCCGTAAATCAGCATCATGAGCCCCATCATGAGCGTCGCCGGATTGGAGGAAACGCTTCGCCACCACAGAGTGCGATGAAGGCTGAACAGAGTGGATGTCATTCGCGCTCACCTGCCGACGGGGAGCGCAGCCACCCAAACTTCGAGGCATCCAGATCCCGTCCGCCGACGGCAGCGATAAATAGATCGCTCAGGCTTTGGCCCTGGCGGACATCGTCAACGTGTCCCGCAGTGATGACTTGGCCGCCGTTGATGATGGCGACGTGATCACACAGCCCCTCGACGAGCTCCATGACGTGTGAAGACAAAATGACTGTTCCGCCACGCGAGGCATAGGCGCGCAGCATCTGCTGGATAAGGCGTCCAGAGACCGGATCCACTGCTTCCAGCGGCTCATCCAAGATGAGCACCTCTGGGTTGTGCAGGACGGCTCCTGCTAAGAGGATCTTCTTGGTCATGCCGGCGGAATAATCCGCGATGCGCTTATCGGCGGCATCGGAGAGGGAGAGGGCGTCGAGAAGCTCCTGCGCACGGCGCAGCGACTCGGTGCGCTCCAGTTTGTGCAAAGCACCGAGGTAGTGCAAATACTCCGCGCCCGTGAGGCGATCAAAGACCGGTGCCCCATCCATGAGCAAGCCCATGGCCTGCTTGGCGGGAATGGGCTCCTCCCACACATTGTGGCCAGCGATGAAGCTCTGGCCCGAATCGGGGCGCTGGAGACCACAGGCCATGGTCAACATCGTGGTTTTACCCGCGCCATTCGGCCCCACTATCCCGTAAATGGAACCGCGCGGGACGTCCAGGTTGAGGTGGTTAACGGCGATCTGAGAACCAAAGGACTTACGCAAATCGCGCACAGCCAGAGCCTGGGTGCGCGGATCAGCGGCTAAGTCCTCACGATAAGGATGAGTCATAAGCATTAACGGTATCAAGAACCATTAATGCTTTGTTCTCCGGAAAAACTATTGTTAGGAAACTGTAAGCAGGGCCCTTACGCGGTCTCGCGCTCATCAGCGGCGAGCTGGCCACAAGCCGCAGCGATTTCATCACCCTTGGTATCACGCACGGTGCAGGGCACGCCCTGCGCGATGACGCGGCGAACGAACTCGTCCTGGCGCGCCTTCGGGGCAGCGTCCCACTCCGAGCCTGGTGTGGGGTTGAGCGGAATGACGTTGACGTGGACCTTAGAGCCCAGTGCCGCATGGAGCTTCCTGCCCAACATGTCGGCGCGGAAATCCTGATCGTTCTTATCGCGGATCAACGCATACTCGATAGACACGCGGCGGCCCGACTTATCGGCGTAGTACTTAGCGGCATCGAGCACTTCTTCAACCGGCCAGCGGTTGTTAACCGGCACGAGGGTATCGCGCAGTTCGTCGTCCGGGGTGTGCAGGGAGACTGCGAGGGTGCAGGATAACTCCTCATCCGCGAGCTTACGGATGGCCGGTGCCAAGCCGACCGTGGACACCGTGACATTGCGCTGGGAAAGGCCGAAACCGGTGAGGTCAGAGCCAGTAATCTGGCGCACCGCATGGACCACGCGTTTGTAGTTGGCCAGCGGCTCGCCCATACCCATGAAGACAACGTTGCTGAGGCGCCCGCCTTCTTCTTCCATGAGGCGAGCAGCGTGCCTAAACTGCTCCACGATTTCCGCGGTGGACAGGTTGCGATCCAAACCTCCCTGGCCGGTGGCACAGAATGGGCAGGCCATGCCGCAGCCAGCCTGGGAGGAGATACACAGGGTGGCGCGACCTGGGTAGCGCATGAGCACGGACTCCAACAGGGTGCCATCGTGCAAACGCCACAGGGACTTGGTGGTTTCCCCATCGTCGGTGGAGGTTTGCCGAATGGGCTCCATGAGCGTGGGGAACAAACGCTCCTGGACCGCCTCGCGGGCGGCGGCCGGGATATCCGTCATCTCGGAAACATCGGCGGTGTGGTGGACGTAGTAGTGCTTGGCCAGCTGCTTTGCCCGGAACTTGGGCAGGCCAAGTTCCGCGAGCACCTCAATGCGCTCGGCCTGGGTCAAGTCCGCGAAGTGCTTCGGGGGTAACCCGCGGCGCGGAGCGGAGAAATTCAGTTTCAGTGGTTCAGCCATGGTAGAGCCCATTTTCCACGTTTTCGGCCACATTATCCAATCTAAGCTCTGCTGGAGTGGCGAAAGTGACATCTCACCCTATTTAATAGATACATGACGAATCCAGAAAACTCCCCTGAGGAATTCCGTACCACCACCCCGGCTGAGGAGCCGCTGACTGATTACACCGCGGAAGCCCCCGCCACCGAAGGCTCAGTAGAGCCAGTTCCAACCACGCCGGATTATGAGAACAAGAATGAAGGCAAGGTGAAGGGCTCCTTCGCTGCCAGCACGTGGATTGCCCTGATCGTGGGCTTCCTGCTGCTCATCGTCCTCATCATCTTCATCCTGCAGAACCAACACCAGGTACCGCTGAACTTCCTTAACTGGTCCGTCCAGTTCCCGGCGGGCGTCACCTACCTCATCTGCGCCATCGCCGGTGCCCTTATCATGGCCCTCGTCGGCGGCTGGCGCATGTTCGAGCTGCGCCGCCAGGTACGCAAGCAGGCTCGCCGCTAAACCTAAGGTGCAAGGGTGGTGAGGAAACTCATCGCCACCCAGGTCACCATCGCGGAGGGCAGCATGCCGTCCAAACGGTCCATGATGCCGCCGTGCCCCGGCAGCAAGGCGGACATATCTTTGATTCCCAGTTCGCGCTTGAACTGGGATTCCACTAAGTCACCGAGAGTGGCGCAGAAAACCAGCCCCAAGCCCATCAGCGCGCCTACCCACGGCTTGTGGTGAAGAAGGAATGCGAAAGAAAGCGCACCGGTCAGGGTGCCGAAGACTACGGAGCCGGCAAAGCCTTCCCATGATTTTTTAGGGCTCACCGCCGGTGCCATGGGGTGCGAGCCAAACATCACGCCGGCGATGAAACCACCGGTGTCTGAGGCGACCACGCAGAGCATAAACACGACAATCGACGCCGCCCCCGAAGCAAACGGCGTTTCCACCCGTGAGAGCATCGCGGCAAACGTGCCGAACAAGGGGATCCACGTCAGCACGAAGATGCCCATCGACATATCGCGAAGATAGTTAATCGGCGGGCGGTGCCTGCCGTTATGGAAGAGGCGCCCAAACATGAGGGCTAGGACCGCGACCACATACACCGCAACAAGGCCCGGGGCATTAAGAAACCACGAGACCCAGAGCATTGCCTGGCCGAGAACGATCAGCAGGGTGCGTGGGACATAGTAGGAGTGCTCCCGCAGCCGAGTCAGCACTTCCCACATGCCCAAGCCCACCGCGGCGGCGACGACGAGGTACCACACAAGAGGCCCAGCCCACACCGCGAAGACGACGAGCGCGCCTAGGCCGACGCCGACGGCAATTGCCGCGGGCATATCTCGCCCCGCAGAATTCTTGGGTTTGGGCATCCGACTCGAGTGCTCAGTGCTCACGCATGCTCCTCATCTCATCGTGGGTGATCTGGCTCTACACAGAAAAGACCGCCGTGCTGGCCGGTGCCTGGCGCGGCGGCAAATCAAAGCTCTAAAAGTGCGGAGGCTAGACCTCCATGAGCTCCTCTTCCTTATTGGCGACGAGCTTGTCCACCTGCTCGATGTAGCCGGAGGTAATCTTTTCCATCTCCTTCTCGGCAGCGATAACCTCGTCCTCGCCGGCGTCACCATCCTTCTGCAGCTTCTTGAGCTGTTCCATCGCACGGCGGCGGATATTACGGATAGCAATCTTGCCGTCCTCGCCCTTGCTCTTGGCCATCTTGACCATGTCGCGGCGGCGTTCTTCAGTGAGCTGCGGGATGGTCACGCGCAGCACCTGTCCGTCATTGGTCGGGTTCACGCCCAGATCTGAGTTACGGATTGCGTTCTCAATCTCGTTCATCACGGACTGCTCATAAGGCTTGATAAGCAGCATGCGCGGCTCTGGGACCGAGATGGTGGCCATCTGGGTAATCGGGGTCGGCACACCGTAGTACTCAGCAACCAGGCCGTTAAACATAGCCGGGTTGGCACGGCCAGTGCGGATGGTAAGCAGCTGCTCGCGGGTGTGCTCAACCGAAGCGGTCATGTGCTCTTCAGCTTCGAGCTGGATCTCGTCGATCATGAGGGTTACAACTCCCTTGAAATAGTCAAAAATACTGGGAAAGAATTTAGCAGGTCGCGGCCTATTTGTACTAGGACTGGACCAGCGTGCCGATCTGCTCGCCGTTGACAGCGCGCTTGATATTGCCTTCCGTAAGCAGGTTGAAGACCAAAATCGGCATATTGTTGTCCATGCACAGGCTAAATGCCGTGGCATCAGCCACCTTGAGGTTCTTCTCAATGACTTCGCGCGGGGTGATTTCCGAGTACAGCTCCGCGTCCGGGTTGGTGCGCGGGTCGGCGGAGTAGACGCCGTCGACAGCCTTGGCCAGGAAGAGGACCTCCGCACCGATCTCCAGGGCGCGCTGCGCGGCGGTGGTGTCGGTGGAGAAATACGGCATGCCCATACCGGCACCGAAGATAACTACGCGGCCCTTCTCCAGGTGGCGGTCGGCGCGCAGCGGCAGGTAAGGCTCCGCAATCTGCGCCATGTTGATGGAAGTCTGCACGCGGCAGTCAATGCCTTGCTGCTTGAGGAAGTCCTGCAGCGCCAGGGAGTTCATGACGGTGCCCAGCATGCCCATGTAGTCAGAGCGGGCGCGGTCCATGCCACGCTGCGAAAGCTCGGCACCGCGGAAGAAGTTACCGCCACCGATAACGACGGCGATTTCAGTCCCCTGCTTCGCCACCTCGGCGATTTGGCGGGCAACATTTTCTACAACATCAGGATCGATGCCGACCTTTCCACCGCCGAACATCTCACCGCCCAGTTTGAGCATGACTCGCTTGTATCCGGTTCGCTTCGGTTCAGGGGTAGTCACGGTCTTCATCGTCTCCTTCACGCATGGCGACGCTTCAGTTAAGCGCTTGAATGATTCTGTTCCATCTTAACCATAGGAAGGCGCTGTCATATATTCAGCTGCGTGCGGCCCCCACCCTCAGGGGCGGGGACAAAACGGCGAACTCCCTCCCCCAAGTTTCTTCCACCGAGCACGCAGCCCTGGGGAGAAAGAGGAGGAGGGAGCACTCGCAGTCACGGGCCTCTAAACCCGGACTGCACGAGTCTCAGGAAGGCTTAGGCGCCAACCTCGTAGCGGACGAAACCGGTGATGGTGGTGCCGGCCTCGTCTGCGACCTGCTTAACGGTCTTCTTGGAGTCAGACAGAGAAGCCTGCTCAAGCAGAACCACGGACTTGTAGAAGCCGTTGAGGCGGCCTTCCACGATCTTCGGCAGGGCTGCCTCTGGCTTGCCCTCCTCGCGGGTGGTGGCCTCAGCGATCTCGCGCTCCTTCTCCACGATCTCAGCCGGAACGTCCTCGCGGGTGAGGTACTCAGCGTTCATTGCTGCAATCTGCAGTGCGACTGCGTGAGCGCCCTCTGCGTTGCCCTCGTAGGACACCAGGACACCCACTGCCGGCGGCAGGTCAGCGGAACGCTGGTGCAGGTACACAGCTACGTTGTCACCCTCGATGGTGACAGCGCGACGAGCCTGCAGCTTCTCGCCGGTCTTTGCGGACTCTTCGTCAACGACCTCGGAAACCTTCTTGCCGTCGATCTCCAGGTTGTTGAGCTCCTCACCGGAGTTGACCTTGGCCTCACCGGCAGCCTCAGCGATCTTGGTAGCGAAGGACTTGAAAGCCTCGTTCTTGGCCACGAAGTCGGTCTCGCAGTTGATTTCCACCATCGTGTTGCCGGACACGGCGATCAGGCCCTCGGTAGCCTCACGCTCAGCGCGCTTGGACACGTTCTTTGCGCCCTTGATGCGCAGGTACTCAACGGCCTTGTCGTAGTCACCCTGGGACTCGTCGAGAGCCTTCTTGCAATCGAGCATGCCGGCGCCGGTGGCCTCACGCAATGCCTTTACGTCTGCAGCAGTGTAGTTCGCCATAGTTGGAGCGATCCTCCTTGGAATTAAACGGTATTCGTTGAAACAGCGTAGCCGAATCACTACCACCACGTCGCGTTGAGGGGGTGGTAGTTTTTCGCCCACTCCCCCAGCGGAGGGAAACCTCTGCGTGGTGTTTCAACCCTCTAGTGTGTCACGTGCCTTAACGAGCTAAGAAAAACACGTGAGAAAAAGCCCCCATCGCCGCGGACACTGTGGGCCGTGCGGTACGGGGGCTTAAGGTATGCAGATTACTCTGCGGACTTCTCGGCGTCCTCAGACTTCTCTGCGGAAGCCGGGTCAGACGCAGCGGCAGCCTCAGCAGCGTCGCGGGCGTCCTTCTCAGCGGTGTCGCCGGCAGCTTCCTTGGCCTGAGCAAGCTGGCGCTCCTCGCGGGCCTTCTTGCCCTCGTCCACAGCGGTGGCGATGATGCCGGAGAGCAGCTTGGTGGCGCGGATAGCGTCGTCGTTGCCCGGAATCGGGAAGTCAACCTCATCCGGATCACAGTTGGTGTCCAGGATGGCAACGACCGGGATGTTAAGCTTCTGAGCTTCCTTGACCGCGATGTGCTCCTTGTTGGTGTCAACAATCCACAGTGCGGACGGAGCCTTGGTCATATCGGAGATACCGCCCAGGACGCGCTCCAGCTTGGTGCGCTCACGGGTCAGCATCAGAACTTCCTTCTTGGTGCGGCCCTTGTAGCCGTCCTCAGCTGCATCCATAGCCTGCAGCTCCTTCATGCGCTTCAGGCGCTTGGAGACAGTCTGGAAGTTGGTGAGCATACCGCCGAGCCAGCGGTGGTTCACGTACGGCATACCAACGCGGGAAGCCTCTTCAGCAACGGCTTCCTGAGCCTGCTTCTTAGTACCAACGAAGAGAATGGTGCCGCCGTGTGCGACGGTTTCCTTGACGAACTCGAAGGCCTCATCGATGTAGGTCAGCGTCTGCTGCAGGTCGATGATGTAGATGCCGTTACGGTCGGTGAAGATGAAGCGCTTCATCTTCGGGTTCCAGCGACGGGTCTGGTGACCGAAGTGGACGCCAGCGTCGAGGAGCTCGCGCATGGTTACGACTGCCATGTTTCGCTCGCTTTCTATATATTGTTTCGGTTTTGCAAGATTGTGCGGTGTTTTATTCCGCACCCTAGCAACGAAGGCCCTGGCTAACACCCCATTATCCTGGGGACCACGTCAACCACGGACTGTCCCTTCCTTAACCCAGGAAGCGACTACTTCGCCGCGCGTAGTCAATCCATGCGGAACCCTTCCGGGCATTAAACACAGACTGCTGTGGGCTAGCTTAGTACTGCACACGCGCTGATTCCAAACGGCGCGACTGTTTAATCGCCGCCGATTTGTTGACAGCCACACGAGACTTTCCCCTGGCGCACCATGGGTTACTTCTTTAACGCGTTATCCACAGGTCGACCGCACGCTCTTCCCTCGGGCCGCGCTCACGCGCAGGCTTGAGGTCATGCGTCACCGTCTACTTTGTTTATCTGCCCTGCTATGCCTCTGGGCTGCGCTTGGCGACGTCCCCCTTGCCGCCGCCTTCGTCGACCCCACCACTGGGGAACCGGTTGCTTCGCGTGTCTTGCGCGGCTTCGAACCTCCTGAGAAGCGGTGGATGGCCGGGCATCGCGGTGTGGATCTGGACCTACCCGTCGGCGGTAAGGTGCGTGCCGCTGGCGACGGCGTTGTGTATTTCGCCGGCGCCATAGCGGGCAAACCGGCCCTTTCGATTGCTCATGGCAACGGTCTGCGCACCACCTATCAACCGGTGTTTGCGCGGGTTAAGAAAGGTGACCAGGTGCAGGAAGGAGACATCATCGGAACGCTCGCGCCGTCCGTGGATGGCTATCCGGGGCTGCACTGGGGAGCGATTGAGGGCCGCGAGGACTACATCGACCCACTGGATCTCCTCGGCGAACCTGTCATTCGCCTCAAGCCCGCGGGTGGGAGCGAGCGTAGACGTCCTTAAGGCGCTGGGCGGAGACGTGAGTGTAGACCTGCGTGGTCTGCAGCGACGAGTGACCAAGCAGCTCTTGCACGATGCGCAGATCCGCTCCACCCTCGAGCAAATGCGTAGCCGCCGAGTGGCGCAAACCGTGCGGGGTTAACCCCGGTGTCCCCGTCACTTGGGCGGCGCGTTCGACGACGCGGCGGACCTGACGCGCGTCGATGCGCCCGCCGCGCGTGCCCACAAACACCGCTTCCGTATCGCCAGCAAGCTCGGGGCGCCCTGTCTTCAGCCAAGCGCAGAGCGCATCATGAGCTGCATCCCCGAAAGGGACAACGCGCTGTTTATTGCCCTTACCGGTCACGCGGGCAGTGCGGCGGGACAGGTCGATATCGCCGACGTCGAGGCCGACGAGCTCAGCCACACGCACACCGGTGGCGTAGAGAAATTCAAGCATGGCGCTATCGCGTAAGAAGTGGACCTCATCGGTGGAGACGGCATTGCCCATCAACTCCCCCGCTGCGGTGGGTGACATCACGGTGGGCAGGTGCTTGCCCACCTTGGGCGTGGCGAGGCGCTGCGCCACATCCGATTGTAAATAGCCTTCGCGCGCGGCCCACGTGGAAAAAGCGCGCACCGCGGCGGTGCGGCGCGCCAGGGTGGAGCGGGACTTGCCTTCAGCAACGGCGTGGGCCAACCATTCGCGCAGTGAGTTCAGAGTAAATGCTGCGAATTCCGGGACGTCCGTTGCCAACAGGCGCAAGTCAGAGCAATAGCCGCGGACGGTCGCTTCGGAGCGGCCGCGAACGATGCGCTGGTATTCTGCGAAATCCTCGATCGCTTCCTCCAGCTGTCCCCCCACGTGCCGCTCGCTACTGCCACTTTCACCACTCATGTCCCACGAGTGTACTCAGGTGCGCTGCCACATCGCGCCCGAGCGGGTGATCACCCCCATCTTTTGCATGGCCACGAGCAAGTGAATAGTCAGCGCTACCCGCATTCCTGCGGCCGCCGCAATATCTTCTGCGCTCGCGCCTTCCTCCGCGCTTTCCGGCGGAGTGGAGTCATATACCCGAAGCTCATTGCGGGACAGACGCTGCACCGCAGTCGGCTGAAACTCCAGTTCATATTGGCCGGCCACGTCCACCTCGCCCGCCTTGCCAACCAAACCCCGTACTTCATCCGCAGAGGCCACCAACTGCGCCCGCCCATCCTGGATACGTTGATGGCAACCCAAGGACCCAGATGTGGTGATGGGTCCTGGCACTGCCATGGCAACCCTGCCCAGTGCTTCCGCCCAGTTCAACGTGTTGAGCGCACCAGAGCGGAATCCGGCTTCGACCACCACGGTACCGCTCGTCATCCCCGCCACAAGACGGTTGCGGGATAGAAAGCGAAAACGCTGCGGCCGCGTGCCTGGCGCGAACTCTGACACGATGCATCCCTTCTCAGCGATTCTGTCAAAGAGCCTTGCATTGCGCGCTGGGTAAGAAATGTCGATGCCGCAGGCCGCTACTGCTACCGTTAGGCCTCCTGCATCCAGCGCGGCTTCGTGGACTGCTGTATCGACGCCCACCGCCCCGCCGGAAACCACAGTCCATTGGTGGGAGGCAAGGCCGCTAGCCAGAAGTGAGCCGGCTTCCCAGCCATATCGGCTCACCGCACGCGTCCCCACCAGCGCCACCGATTGGGATACCGTTTCACGCAGGTTGCCTCCACGGACCCACAGGCTGTGAGGAGGAAACGCTTGGTCATCAAATGTTGCTGGGGCTTCCACCATTCCTTGGTGGTAGAAGCCAAAGGCTCGCGATAACTCTTCTCCCGGCCACTCCGCATCCGCGGGTGTGATCAGTCGAGCCCCCACCGCTTCCGCGGCGGCGAGGTCTTCTTCTTGCCGCAGCCAATCGCGCCGCGAAGCCGTCGCCTGCCGCAAGGGGCCGATCCATTCCTCGCCCTTGTAGATTCCCCGGGCGATCTCCTCAGCCGGGTACTGACTCAGCAGCCCGTGGAGGGTTGGTGAGGGACCCTCCACAACGCGGTTAAGGTAGGCCCACGTGTGCCAGGTACTCGATACATTGAGCTCGCTCATGCTGCCAGCCTTTCGATGGTTCCGGCGCCGCGGAGATCCAACGCCCGACTGACATGGTCCAGCTCGGGGCGTGCGGAGCCGTCGAGGTCTGCCAAGGTCCATGCCAGACGCAGTACCCGATCTACTCCGCGTTGGCTCAGCTCACCTTCCGCTAGATAGGCAGCAAGCATAATCATCGCAGACTCCGCCGCCGGGCGGTGGCGCCTCAAATAGGAAGCGGACACGGCACCATTGACCACGCTCCCCAACCCGTCAGCCTCCCAGCGCGCTTTCATCCGTTCCCGGGCGGCAGCCACGCGCTGCGCTATATCCGCTGAGCTTTCCTCCCCTTCGGCATGAAGCACTGCGGATTGCCCCGATAGCGACACGATGATGTCGAGGCGGTCCCGCAGCGGCCCTGAAAGGTTCGACAGATAATTCATTCTGTCTGCCGCACGGCACTCGCAGCGCGCTGGTTCTTCGGCACCACACCGGCAGGGGTTCGCGGCTAGTACCAGTTGGAATTGTGCGGGGAAGATGACTTCTCTGCTCGCTCGCGTCAGGCGCACCTGTCCTTCTTCTAAAGGGGCGCGCAGGCTATCGAGAACCTGCGCTGGCACCTCACTGACTTCATCGAGGAAGAGCACGCCATGGTGCGCTAGGCTCACCGCGCCTGGCCGTGGGCGCCCTGAGCCGCCACCGATCAGCGCGGCCCTTGTTACCGAAGCATGCGGTGCGATGAAGGGAGCGCGAGAAACTGCGGTACCAACGGCCCCGGCCACCGAGTGGATGGCTGTGGCTTCGACCGCCTGCTCCGTGCTCAAGCGCGGCAGAATGCCCGGCAAGCGCGAGGCAATCATCGACTTTCCAGAGCCGGGCGGTCCCACCATCATCACGTGGTGACCGCCGGCGGCAGCGACTTCCGCCGCCCACTTGGCTTCTTTCTGGCCGGCGACTTCGCTGAAGTCTGCGACCTGTTCGCGGGCAGGCGCTGCCGCGTGTGCGATGAGATGTGCATCCGGCAGACAATCGCTCCCGCACGCCCAGGCAAAAGCATCCCACAGGGTTTCGGCCACGAGGACTGTCATTCCGGGCACCAATGCCGCCTCGGTCGCATTGCCCACAGGAATGATGAGGGTGTCATAGCCTTGCGAGCGCGCGGCCAGGATCGCCGGGATGATGCCAGAAACTGGGCGCACTTGCCCGTCCAATCCCAGCTCGCCGAGAACGAGCGCCCCGCTGAGCCGACACTTCTCACTCTGCCCGGCCGCTAAGATTGCCAAGGCCATCGGGAGGTCAAAGTGCGCCCCGGCTTTAGGAAGCGACGCCGGTGACATGGACACCACAACCTTCGTCTTAGGCCATGGCAAATGCGAATTGCTCACCGCGGTGCGGATGCGGTCTCGCGACTCGGAGATCGCTGCATCCCCCAGGCCCACAACGTGAACTCCGGGAAGTCCGGGGCCAACGTTGGCCTCCACTGTGACCACCCGGGCCAGGACTCCATCTAGCGCTATCGTGTCGCATCTACCGAGAGCCATGATCAACTCCCTGGAAATATTCCACTTCGAAGGCTTCCCCAGAGTGTGCCCCGGTGGCCACGAGTCCAAGCACATCAAAACGAACCTTGCTTAATGTCTGGTTTTCGCTCCGCACAGTACTCAGCCACTGCGCGGCTGCTTTGCGCAGGCGCTTTAGCTTGCGTGGGGTTACCGCCTCTGCGACTCCAAAGTTGCGGGTAGCCCGAGTCTTAACTTCGCAAAAGACAATGGTCCCATCGCTCTCGCGCACAACGAGATCGAGCTCGCCCACGCGGTAGTGAACGTTTGCGGCGATAACCTGCGCCCCGCGTGCGCGGTAAAAGTCAGCAGCGAATTTCTCCCCTGCTTTTCCTAGTGCATCCGCGGGGCGAATGGTCTGCCCCACGGTCGGTGAATGCAGAGAGGCTGCTAGATTTCTTGTCACTATGGTGCTCCTTGGAATTGAACGTGTACACAACACGCCGTAAGCACGACACAAGAAAATCCCCGTGCCGCACACCCCTTACGGCACTTCCAGAACACCCCACACAACAGTCCGGTGGCGAGGGCTTCTTCCCTCGCCACCGCAAATCTGTGGATAACTAGTCCGGGGTCACCTCGATAGCGTTTCCCCGCACTCCTTTACCTAGAGCTCTATTCAGGGAGAACAAAGTCCGGCTTGTCCAGCTCCTCAATATTGACGTCCTTGTAAGTGATCACACGGACATAGCGCACAAAGCGCGCCGAGCGGTACATGTCCCACACCCAGGCATCCGACATGCGGACCTCGTAGTAGACATCCGGGCCGGAGGTATGCGGGATAAGCTCCACCGCATTGGCCAGGTAAAACCTGCGTTCGGTTTCGACCACATAGGAGAATTGGCTGACCACATCGCGATATTCGCGGTACAGCGACAGCTCGACTTCAGCCTCGTAGTTATCGAGTTCCTCAGCGCTCACGGTGTGCTTCTCCTTCGCTCACAATTACCCGGGGTCACGGTGTCACAGATTGAGCACAAGCTTAGTTCGCACTTGCTGCCTAAGCCTTCAGGCGCGCGCGAGGAATCGTGCATGAGCTTCAGCAACATTGCGATAGCTCATACGGTGCTCAGGCGTCGCCCCCAGCTGGGCGATGGCCTCCTGATGCACAGCTGTGCCATAGCCCTTATGGGTTTCCAGAGCATAGCCTGGGTAGTGCTTCGCCACATCCACCATGAGACGGTCCCGGGAAACTTTGGCCAAAACACTAGCCGCAGCGATGCAACGTGCGGCGGTATCGCCGGCGATGATCGGCAGCTGCGGGGTGGGCAGGCCGGGGACGAAGAGGGCGTCGCTCAGCACATAGCCCGGGCGGATCCCCAGCTGCGCCACCGCACGGCGCATTCCTGACAGGTTGGCATGCTGAATGCCAAAGGCATCGATATCCTTCGCGCCTATGTGCACCACTGACCAGGCCAGCGCACGGCGTTTGATCACCGGCTCCAACTTTTCCCGGGCCGCCGGCGTGAGCTTCTTCGAATCATCAAGCCGCTCCAAGCCGGGCAGGATGCGATCCGGCAAAATACACGCGGCGATGGTTATTGGCCCGCAGCAAGCTCCGCGCCCAGCTTCATCCACCCCGGCAACAGGCCCCAACCCTGCTTTGGAGAGCGCGACCTCATAGGTTCTCTTCTGTTTTAGACGGCGCATAGCGGTTAGAGGGGCATGTCCTCGATAGTGTGCGCACGGCTAATCGGAACCACCACGGCAGCGACCTTCCCGCGCACGTTCTCCACTGGAACGGTGCCCTGGAGCTTATCGCCTAGGTGCGCGCGCGAATCCAAAGAGTTTGTGCGGTTGTCCCCCATCACCCACAGGTGCCCCTCGGGAACGGTGACGGGCCCAAAGTACGCGCCGCCACAGGCCTGCGATCCCACCCGCTCATCGACGGGTATCTCCGGCGGATCGAGGACAAAGTCCTGGTTGGTGGGTTGGCCGTCCACCATGACGGCCGGATCGCCCTCCTGGCACGACACGGTCTGACCCCCGGTGGCAATGACCCGTTTGACCAGAATGTTATCGCCGTTGGGAGCCAGCCCCACAACAGCCGCCATATTTTGGATGCCGCGGAGAAACACATTGTGGGAACGCTTGACCTCAAAAGACGTGTTCCACGATTCCGGACCGGCAAAGACCACAACCTCTCCCGGGCGCGGATCGCTGAAGTAATAGCTCACCTTCTGCACCGCAATGCGGTCATTCGTACACCCCGGGCAGCCATGCAGGGTGGGCTCCATGGAAGAAGACGGGATGAGATACAGCCTTCCCACGAAGGCCTGAATCAACGCCAGCGCCACGAAGGTGACAGCCAGCGCCGAAAGAACATCGCGAACTCTAGGACTGGATGTCCGGGTCATCGACTCCACCAATACGGTTGAAGGGGAAGAAGATGAACATGACCTTGCCGCGAACATTCTCCAGGGGGATTGTTCCTTGGTACTCATCCTGCATGTGATAGCGCGAGTCCGCGGAGGCCGTGCGATTATCTCCCATCACCCAGATATTGCCCTCCGGCACGGTCACGGGGCCAAAGTACGCGCCGCCGCAGGCATAGGAACCGGTGGTTTCATCAACGCGATAGGTCGGTGGATCCTGCACATAATCCTGTTCAATGGGCTTGCCGTCCACCATGACTGCCGGATCCCCTTCTTGGCAGGACACCGTCTGGCCACCGGTGGCAACAACGCGCTTGACCAGAGTGTTCTCATCGGGCGGGGTGAGCGACACATAGCTCAGGGCATCCTGAATGCGGTGGATCACTGGGTTATCGGAACGCGGGGACACCCAGTTGCTATCCCAGTCCGGGGTGCCCTTGAATACCACGACATCACCGGGTTCCGGGCTCTTATCGCCGTAGTAGGAAACCTTTTCGGTAAAGATCCGGTCGTTATTGCAGCCTTCGCAACCATGCAATGTCGGCTCCATGGAGCCGGAGGGGATCACGTACTGCCGGCCTACAAAGTTCTGGAAAATGCCGACGACTGCGAGCACGGAGACCACTACGAGGGCAGTCTCCAGCAACCAGGGCATCTGCTTCTTTTCTTCAGCTGGGGGCGCCGCGCTTTCCGACGCCTCTCTCCCAACCCCCTGGGAACTTTCAGTAATGTCGTTTTCTTTTTCCACGGGCTAAATCCTAGCAATGTGTCTTGCCCTCACGGGCCTTGTGGCCCCGCGCGGCGCACGCTAAAAGGAGAAGGCAAAAGGAAAGCCCTTCGCCTTTCCTCGCGGTGAGGATAAAGGCGAAGGGCTGTGATGCGCTGTAAATTAGCGGCGCTCCTTGATGCGGGCCTTCTTGCCGCGCAGGTCGCGCAGGTAGTACAGCTTGGCGCGGCGGACACGGCCGCGGCGGACTACCTCGATGGAGGCAATGTTCGGGGAGTGAACCGGGAAGGTACGCTCAACGCCGATACCGAAGGAGACCTTACGCACGGTGAAGGTTTCGCGGATGCCGTCGCCCTGACGACGGATGCAGACACCCTTGAAGAGCTGGGTACGCTCGGTGGTGCCCTCGATGACCTTGACGTTGACGTCAAGGGTATCGCCCGGGCGGAAGGACGGGATATCGTCGCGCAGCGAAGCTGCATCAACCTTGTCAATGAGGTTTGCCATTGGTGTTTTCCTTTTCAGTTTAAGACAGAGGACCCTAGCGCCGCCTCGCGGCAGCTGACCGGTTCGTGCCTATTACACAGAACATCGTTATCTTTCCACACCCCACCCCGGAAGAACAAATTCCGTCAAACGCCTGACATCTCCTCATTGCTGGCTCTAAGGTGGGTGGCGCACTGATACCCCACGGGTGCCCACGGGAAGTGGGCTGAGAGTGGCGCTGATACCGCGCCTGCACCGTTCGAACCTGTCTGGTTAGCACCAGCGAAGGAAGAGAGGAGCAGCCATGACGGCTACCCATAACCCCATCCAGTCCACCAACTCCGGCGAGATCCACCCCAAGCACTCCTACTCCCCCATCCGGGAGAATGGCCTGGAGGTACCGGAGACCGAGATCCAGCTGGATGATTCCCCTACCGGCCCCAATGAGCCCTTCCGTATCTACCGCACACGTGGCCCGGAGTGTGAGCCCGAAGTCGGTCTGCCGGCACTGCGCGCCGAATGGATTGCGGAGCGCGGGGACGTTGAGGAATATGAGGGCCGCGCACGCAACCTCGCTGACGATGGCCGCTCGGCCGAGCGCCGCGGTGCGGCTTCCCAGGAGTGGAAGGGGGAGCGTCGCCAACCGCTGCGTTCTAAGGAAGGCAAGCGCGTTACCCAGATGCACTATGCACGCCAGGGCATCATCACCAAGGAGATGGAGTTCGTGGCCCTACGCGAGCACTGCGACCCAGAGTTCGTGCGCTCCGAAATCGCCCGTGGCCGCGCCATCCTGCCTAATAACGTCAACCACCCCGAGTCGGAGCCGATGATCATCGGTCGGAAGTTCCTCACCAAAATCAACGCCAATATTGGCAACTCCGCGGTGACCTCCTCCATCGCCGAGGAGGTATCCAAGCTACGCTGGGCCACCCGCTGGGGCGCGGATACCGTCATGGACCTCTCCACCGGTGACGACATCCACACCACCCGCGAGTGGATCCTGCGCAACTCTCCGGTTCCTATCGGCACCGTGCCCATCTACCAGGCGCTGGAGAAGGTCAATGGTGTCGCGGAAGACCTGACATGGGAGATTTTCCGCGATACCGTCATCGAACAGTGCGAGCAGGGCGTGGACTACATGACCGTGCACGCCGGCGTGCTTTTGCCCTACGTGCCGCTGACCACGAACCGCGTCACCGGCATTGTTTCCCGCGGCGGCTCCATCATGGCAGGCTGGTGCCTGGCGCACCACAAGGAGTCCTTCCTCTACGAGAACTTCGACGAACTCTGTGAGATTTTCGCGCGCTACGACGTCGCTTTCTCCCTCGGCGATGGTCTGCGCCCCGGCTCCTTGGCGGATGCTAACGACACCGCCCAATTCGCTGAACTCAAAACCATCGGTGAGCTCACCCGGCGCGCCTGGGAGTATGACGTCCAGGTCATGGTGGAAGGCCCAGGACACGTCCCGCTCAACATGATTCAGGAAAACAACGAGCTCGAGCAGGACTGGGCCTCGGATGCTCCCTTCTACACGCTGGGCCCGCTGGTTACGGATATCGCACCGGGCTATGACCACATCACCTCCGCCATTGGTGCGGCACACATCGCCATGGGTGGTACGGCCATGCTGTGCTACGTCACGCCGAAGGAACACTTGGGGCTTCCCAACCGCGATGATGTGAAGACCGGCGTGATTACCTACAAGCTTGCGGCCCATGCAGCCGACGTGGCCAAGGGCCACCCAGGTGCGCGCGCTTGGGATGATGCGATGAGTAAGGCCCGCTTCGAATTCCGCTGGCACGACCAGTTCGCGCTCTCCCTCGACCCAGACACCGCGCAGGCCTACCACGATGAGACCCTGCCTGCGGAGCCGGCGAAGACCGCCCACTTCTGTTCCATGTGCGGCCCGAAGTTCTGCTCTATGCGCATCAGCCAGGACATCCGGGATACCTTCTCCGACTCCCTTGGTATGCCAAGTTTTCCGGGTAAGGACGCCGTTGATCCAGAGGTCGTGGCAGCTGCCCGTGCCGGTGAGAAACAGATGTCGGAAGAGTTCAAGGCCCAAGGTTCGCAGCTCTATCAGGAGGAAGAAACCGCGCATGCCTGATCTTCGCTGCTACTTCGTCACGGGCGCGGGCACGCCTGCGGAGATCGTGCGCATCGCTGCGGCAGCAGCGCGAGGCGGTGCCGGGGTCGTGCAGGTGCGCTCCAAGCCAATTTCTGCCCGCGACCTTTTCTATTTAGGCCGCGACGTGGCCCGCGCGGTGGCGAAGGCTAACCCAGAAACACGCGTGCTTATCGACGACCGCGTAGACGTCGCCGCCGCCCTACGCCACGCCGGCGAGCCGGTGCATGGCGTGCATGTCGGCCAAGATGATCTACCCGTCGCCGCTGCCCGCGCGTTGTTGGGTCCGGACGCGATTATCGGTCTGACCACCGGCACCCGCGAATTGGTCGAGGCCGCCAATGACGTCGCAGATGTCATTGACTACATCGGTTGCGGCCCGTTCCGCGCGACTCCGACGAAGGACTCCGGCCGCACGCCTTTAGGACTTCACGCCTACCCGGAATTGGTGAAGCTCTCCCGCGTGCCACTCGTAGCCATCGGGGATGTCACCGCTGAGGATGCAGCCGATCTTGCGGCAACTGGTGTGGCCGGACTAGCCGTCGTGCGCGGCATCATGAATGCCGAGGACCCAGAAGCTTATTGCCGCGCGCTGCTGTCCGGTTTTGACGAAGGTGCGCGATGAGTACTAGCTCTGATTCTTCAGTCATCGTCGTCGGCGCGGGCGTCATCGGTCTGGCCACCGCCGTGGAGTTGGCCGCGCGGGGCTTTAAGGTCACTGTCTTGGACCCGGCACCGGCCTCTGGGGCTTCGCACTATGCCGGGGGCATGCTCGCCCCCGCCGCGGAGGTGGTCTACCAACAGGATCCACTCTTCCCGCTGATGCGTGCCTCCGGCGCGTGGTACCCGAAGCTTATCGATCTCGTGGCTCAGCACACCGAGGTCCCAACTGGCTACCGCGCCGAAGGTACCCTCGTCGTCGCCGCTGACCGTGCGGATGCTCAGCACCTCACCGAGCTGGCTGACTATCAATCCCTCCACGGCATGGAGGTCGAGCGCATCACCGTGCGCGAAGCCCGGCGCGCCGAACCTTTGCTCTCGCCACGTCTGGCTGCTGCGGTGAGTATTCCGGGTGACACGCAGGTTTTCCCCCGCCAGTGGACAGCTGCACTGCTCAGCGCAGCCCAAGCACTCGGTGTGCGTTTCTTCCGTACGGCAGCACAGTCGATCAATGCTGACACGGGCATGGTCACCACGGCCGTCGGCGAGTTCGAAGCTGAACAGGTGGTACTCGCTGCAGGCCTGGGAGCACGCGACATCGAGTGGGCTGCATCAGCCGGGCTCGAAGAATCTCCGCTACACCTGCGCCCGGTATACGGCGATATCCTGCGCCTGCGCGTACCGGACGAGCTCCAGCCTCTGCTCACCCGCGTGGTGCGCGGCTTCGTGGAGGACCGCCCCATCTACCTCATCCCCCGCGGCGACGGCACCTTGGCGGTTGGCGCTACAACCCGCGAGGACACTCTTGCTACGGCCCAGGCCGGCGGTGTCTACGCGCTGCTTCGCGACGCCATCCGTGTGCTGCCCGCCGTCGAAGAGTGCGAATTCCTCGAGGCCAGCGCGGGTGCCCGCCCCGGAACCCCGGATGACCTGCCGTACCTCGGCCGCGTCAGCGACAAGCTCGTCATCTCCACCGGCTATTTCCGCCACGGCATTCTGCTCACGGCCCTGGCCGCGCGCTGTACACGCGAGCTCATCGAAGGCACCGAATCCAGCATCGATCTCACCGCTTGTGATCCTCTACGTCACCTCAAGGAGCAGCCATGATCCTCATCCTTAACGGCCAGCCCACTGACACCTCAGCGACGACCATCACCGAATTGTTGGACGAGCAGAACATCGCAGCCGACGGCACCGCCGTGGCCGTGTCCGAACAAGTCGTTCCTCGCTCGCAGTGGGAGTCCACCTCACTCACCGAAGGCGCGGCCGTGGAAATCCTCACCGCAGTCCAAGGAGGTTAAATGCTCACCATCGCCGAGACCACCTTTTCTTCCCACCTCATCATGGGCACCGGTGGGGCCACGAGCCACGACGCCCTTGAGCGCGCGCTCGTCGCCTCCGGAACCGAGCTGACTACCGTGGCCATGCGCCGCCACGCTGGTACCCGTGATGGTGAGAGTGTCTTCGATCTGCTGCGCCGGTTGGACATCGCCCCACTCCCCAACACCGCCGGGTGTCGCACCGCGCGCGAGGCCGTGCTCACCGCCCGCATGGCCCGCGAGGCACTGGGGACCTCCTGGGTCAAGGTCGAGGTCATCGCCGACGAACATACGCTGCTGCCCGATGTCGTGGAAACCCTCGACGCCACCGAGCTGCTGAGCGCCGAAGGGTTCACCGTCCTGGCCTACACCAGCGACGATCCCGTAGCCGCCCAGCGCCTCGAAGACGCCGGAGCGGCAGCCGTCATGCCTCTCGGAGCCCCCATCGGCACTGGTCTGGGAATCCTCAATCCCCACAACCTCGAGCTCATCTGCTCACGTGCCTCGGTGCCCGTGCTTGTCGACGCCGGCATCGGCACCGCCTCTGATGCCACCCTCGCCATGGAGCTCGGCTGCTCCGGCGTGCTTCTCGCCAGCGCGGTCAACCGCTGCCAGGATCCCGAGGCCATGGCCACCGCCATGCACCACGCCGTCGAAGCCGGCCGCCTAGCCCGACGTGCAGGGCGCATTCCGCAGCGCGAACACGCCCAGGCATCCTCCACCTTCGAGGGCCTAGCCTCCTGGGCCGACCACGTTCTCTAGACCTGTGACATTGATCGCCGCCGCACAAGGGACCTATGCTCAGCAAAGATGAACTCGCCCGCACCGCGCGCCAACGCCTTCTCCCCGGCTTCGGTGACGCGGCCCAAGAGCGTCTCAATGCCGCGCACGTGCTCGTCGTGGGCGCCGGTGGACTGGGCTGCCCGGCCCTCCAGCAGCTGGCGGCGGCTGGCATCGGGCGAATCACAATTATTGATTCCGATACCGTCGATATCAGCAACCTGCACAGGCAGGTGCTGTTTGGTGTAGGGGACGTCGGCAAGCCCAAGGCCGAGGTAGCCGCCGCGCGCGCCCGCGAGCTTGCCCCCGAGCTCACCATCACCGCGCTTAAGGAACGCCTCGGCTCCTCCACCGTCCTCGACCTGTGTTCCGAGGCCGACCTCGTCCTCGACGGCTCCGATACCTTCGATACGAAGTATCTCGTCGCTGATGCCTGCGAGCTCACCTCTACCCCACTGACTTGGGGAACCGTGCTGCGCTACGGCGGGCAGGCCGCGCTGTGGCACTCCGGGAATGCATGTGCTGACGGGCGCGGAGTGGGCTTGCGCGATCTCTTCCCCGCCCCGCCTAGTGGCGAGGCTCTCGAGTGCTCCACAGCGGGGGTCCTGGGGGCTACGACATCGGTCATCGCGGGGCTCATGGCCACCGCGGCACTGGGCTGGTTGGGGAAGCTTCCGCACTACGAGGAGCTGCGTGGCCGCCTCACCTCCTATGAGGCGCTGCCCGGTAGCTTCCGCACACTGCGGGTGGGCGCCGATCCCGACCGCCCCCTCGTTACTGCCCTACCTGGCCGGAACACCCTGCCGCCGGAGCTTGTCACCGGCCAGGCTGCCCTCCTCGATATCTCCGAGGAGCCCAACTTTCCTTATGCCGCGGTGACACTGCCCTGGCATACCGTCACCGATGATGATTCCGTGCGCCGAGCACTATCCGCCTGCGCATCCGAACTGGTCTACGTGGCCTGCCCCTCCGGTGGGCGCAGCGCTGGCTTTGTCCTGCGCTACGCCGATCTCGCCGCGGACATGGGCATCGAGTTGCGCAACCTGCCCGGTGGGCTCGCAGCACAAGATTTCTAGGCACCAGCCACCGCCGGCGTGCGGAAGAGATGCTCGTCGAGGATGCGCGCCGTGCCGTGGTGACGAGCCCGGAAAATCACGCAGGAAGCCACCAGTGCCAGAGCGGTCACGATGAACAGCACCGCGATACCGGCCCAGAACGTCCCATCGTGGATGCCGTCGGTAGCGCGGGTAAAGGCGTTTTTCGCATAAGACATCGGGTGGAAAGGATGCAGCATGCTCAGCGGCCGCGGAATAGCCGCTACCGGCCACACGCCGCCGAAGACCATGACGCCTAGGGCAAAAGCACCGACTGCGAAGACGGCACCAATCTTGCGGCCGAAGGTTACGAGGAAGAACTGGTAGGTCGCCGCACCCACGGCCGCGATGGCGGCGATGACTAACAACATCATCGGCCAGCTGGCAGGACTCCAGCCCATCGTGGAGGACATCAAGCCCATGAAGGCCAAGACCAAGAAGTTCAGCCCCGCCACCACGCCGAAGGCCGCGAGGATGCCACGTACCGGGCTCGTAACTGCCTCGCCGCGACGGCCCAGGTAGTACGGCAGCGTCATCGCCAGGAGCAGCATCACAAGGAAGCCGAAGACCAGCACGAAGAGTAGCGAGGCGCCACCCGTGATGTTCTTCTCGGTCGGGTCAACCGGGCTGACCACCGTCTGTACGGGGTGAAGGTTGGAGGAGGTGAAGTTGATGGGCACGGCCATGTTCTGTGCGGACGTATCCGGCTGGCTAATGAAGGGGGCTTTGGCGGCACCGTCGGCAAGTTTGGTGGCCAATTCGTTCGAGCCCGCCTTGAGCTGGTCCATGCCATCCTTCAGCTCCGTACCACCGGCTGCCAGCTGGCTCGTGCCGTCCTTCAACGTGCCGGTGCCCTCATGCAAGCGGGAAGCACCATCCTGCAGCTGGGCGGCACCGTCGCCCAGCTCGCCAACACCCGCGCGCAACTGCTGCGAGCCATCGGACAAGCGGTGCGCACCGTCATTGAGGGCCATCATGCCGCCGAGGTACTCCGAGTTGGGATCGGACAGGTTGTAGTAGAGCTGACCGGTGCCGTCAGAGAGCTTTTCCAGTTGCGCCACCATGTTTCCACTGGCGGCCGGGTCCAGCTTCGAGACCAGGGAATAGAGTTGGTCGGCTTGCTGGTGCATGCCGAGGCCACGGAGGACGTCGACAAGTTGCAGCAGCGCTGGAGCTACGGCCTGCGCCTGCTTGAGCACCGGGATGAGCATGCCCGTCAGTTGGTTGACGCCGCCATCGATCTGGCCCGCGCCATCCGCTAGGCGGCCGGTTCCGGCGAGCAGTTTGGCGGAGCCGTCGGCAAGCTGCGCGGCGCCATCATCGAGCTGCGCGGCACCATCGCTGAGGCGCCCTACTCCATCATTCAGGCGGTTCGTGCCGTCCAGCAGCTGGCCCGTACCGTTGTTGAGATCGCCCGCGCCGGCGTCCAACTTGGCGATTCCCTCGACCGCGCGCCCGCCGCCTTCCTGCAATTTGCCCGCACCCTCATCGAGACGGCCGGCGCCCTCGGCCGCGGTTCCCAGACCATCGCTGAGTTTATTCAGCCCCTCAATAACCTGGTCGGCGTATTTCTTGGAAATCGCATTCTCCACGCTGGTCTGCACCTGCGGGATGAGGCTGGAAGAAATCACCGAGCCATTCGTGCCGTAGTAGTCATTAGTGGCGAAGTGAATCTCCGGCTTGACCGGTTTATCGCTGATGATGGTGACGGCCTGCTCGGAGAAGTTCTTCGGGATGGTCACGACCATGAGGTATGTGCCCTTGAGCAGCCCCTCATCCCCGTCGCCCTTGCTGACTTCGGCAAAGTTCAGGTACTGCGTCTCCATTAGGCCTTCCACAACCTGATCGCCGTAGTTAGTGTAGGTGCCCTGCTTCTCGACGCCCGCGTCCTCATTCACCACCGCCAAATCAATGTTGCGCATGTACTTAGAGGGGTCCCACATGGCCCACATCATGGTGCCCGCGATGACGATGGGTGCTACGAGAAGGAAAACGATGAGCACGCGCGACAAGGTACTCGTGGGGCGCCAATCGAGGACGCGGTGCCACCCCATCGCCTCACTGTCGTGGCCTGCTGCGCTCCCCTTAGCTGCCTTGCCAGGCGAAGAAGCATTCTTCCGGCTTTCTTCCGTCTCACGGCGCATTCCCGCCTCCTCATGGTTTTAGCTCTGGCCCGCTTATAGCCTTCTGCCCAGGACTTTCAGAGGAAGTACAACGATAAGCGGGACCACTAGTTCATTTGTTTCACCAAACATACCACCTAATATGTTGGCCCTGTAAACTTATCGCTATTCGTGTCATTGCACCCCATGCCGTTACTCCCGTGCGAGCTCCGAATCACGACCTGGTGACTGCGTTTGGCCGTGTGGGTGCTAGTTACTCCCGTGTGAGCTCCGAGTTACAAGGCACATGAACAGGGCGTTTCCCCCTCCGGTTGCGAGGCCTTAAGGCCTGTTTTAGGCTCTGTGCCCATGGGGGATATTGAGACCTACATCCGCCTTCGTAACTCGGGGATTGCGCTGGTGGAAGCAGCAACCAGCACACCCGAAAGCTTGCGCGCGCTGGGCGCCTCACGCGGCGATGCGGCAGAGCTGGCGTCACTTCATGCCATCTATTTCGGCGATACCCGCTTCACCGGCAAGCAGCGCACCGCCCGCCAAGCAGCCCGACGCCAAGGCCACGACCTGGCCACACTAAGCCTCATTGAGTCCTACGCCGCCAAACTGAAGAAGCAACTCGACGTCTGGAATGTGCGCGTAACACTTGCATCCACGCCTTCAGAACGGATTCCTTCAGTGGCGGCGGAACGTTTGAAAGAACTCAAACCGAAACGCGTGCCGTCGCCAGGGGTGCGGCTGACCTACCGCAAGAACGGCCCGTACTCGCTCACGGTTACTGATTCCGCGCTCAGCATCTCCACCATGCGCAGCACCTTGGAGTCCATTAACCCCACCGACCTCCTGGAAGCCACCCGTCAGGTCTTCTTTAAGGAGGGCGTGGGCTCGCGGCCGGCGGTGGGAACCAACGTCGTGATTACACTCGATGAGCTCGACAAAATCGTCCGGCATGACGGCGATGACATCGAACTCGAGCTCACCAACGGTGGGCGCATGAGCGGCGCGGAGTTTCTCACCTACAAGTTCGCCGAAACTGGCTACGCCACACTGGTCCACCCCACTATCGGCCCGGTGTGGCTGCACCGTCTTTCGCGCTTTGCCAGCGTCGAGCAACGCATCATGGCCAGCGCGGAGCACCCCACCTGCGCGATCGAAGACTGCAATAAACCGGCGGACTACTGCCAGGTCCACCACATCATCCCTTGGCAGGCGGGCGGAGAAACCAACCCGCCCAACCTGACCATGTTGTGCGCTTATCACAACGGTATTAACGACGATGACCCCACCAGCCCAACCGGCCGAGGCTATGTCTTTCGGCTGAGAGGACCCGTTGACTATATCCCGCCCTGGGGAACACCGATTACCGGGCAGCCGGCCTACCAAGAAGCCATAAACCGGCAGGCCACGAGCCCGACGCGCACTCCTCCAGGCCAACCACCCGATCCGCCGGACCCACACCCATCACCACCCAGCACTGTGTCGCCGCCCGGATAGTCTTCGCGGCAGCTTAGCCGCACACGTCCACACCCCGAACCGGCTCCCCACCAGCACGGAATGTCCTCTTAACACGGCGGACTCAGCCCTGCGCCACGCGGAAACCTCAGCTTTCTTGAGGCCTTCCGAGTCTTTGGCGATCGCTCCATCCCACGGGCGTGTCCAATGCACCGTCCGTGCAGAACAGCCCGCCGAAAAACTCACAAACTCCCAACCGTTTGAACGGTCAGGGGTTTGTGGCGCGTGACTAGATGAGCTTTAAAAGCCGGCTTTCTTGAGGGCATCGGCCATCGAGCCACCGCCGCCGCGGTCCGCGCGGCCACGCCCACCGTTGCGCCGGTCGGAACGGCCGCCTCGCCCCTCGGAACGCCCGCCGCCGTTGCGGCGCTTGGGGGCGGGCTGGCCGGGTTCGTCGTCAAGCCGCAGCGACAAACCAATGCGCTGGCGCTCCACGTCGACCTCCATGACCTTGACCTTCACCACTTGGCCCGAACGGACCACATCATGCGGGTCAGAGACGAACTTGTGGCTCATCGCGGACACATGCACAAGCCCGTCCTGGTGCACGCCAACGTCGATGAAGGCACCAAAGGCCGCAACGTTGGTCACGGTGCCCTCCAGAATCATGCCCGGTTTCAAGTCCGAGACCTTGTCTACGCCTTCCTTGAAGGTAGCCGTCTTGAATTCTGGGCGCGGGTCGCGGCCAGGTTTGTCCAGCTCCGCAATGATATCCGTCACCGTCGGCACACCGAAGGTATCGTCAGCAAAGTCCGCCGGCGACAGCTTCGTCAACACGCGCGAATTGCCGATGAGCTCCGAAACCCCCAGCCCGGTCTTCTCCGCGATGCGCGCCACCACCGGGTAGGCCTCCGGGTGCACGGCCGAGGCATCGAGCGGGTCCTTACCTCCATTGATGCGCAAGAAGCCAGCCGCCTGTTCGAAGGCCTTCGGCCCCAAGCGCGGCACCTTCTTCAGCTCCTTGCGTGAAGCAAACGTGCCATTCTCATCGCGATAGGCCACGATGTTGGCCGCAATCGTGGAGTTCACTCCGGCCACGCGCTCCAGCAACGGAGCCGAGGCGGTATTAAGGTCCACGCCGACGCCATTCACGGCATCCTCCACCACACCATCGAGGGTGCGGGCGAGCGCGACCTGGTTGACATCGTGCTGGTACTGCCCCACGCCGATGGCCTTCGGGTCAATCTTCACCAGCTCCGCCAGCGGGTCCTGCAGGCGGCGCGCGATGGACACCGCGCCGCGCAGGGAGACGTCCATGTCGGGGAACTCATCGGCCGCCAGCTGCGAAGCCGAATACACCGATGCACCGGCTTCCGAGACCACGACCGGGTTCGGCCGCTTCCCACCCGCCTGCGCGATGAGGTCCGCGACTTCACCGGCGAGCTTCTCCGTCTCACGCGAAGCGGTGCCATTACCAATCGCCATGAGGTCCACCGAATGAGCCGCGCTTAACGACGCCAACTCCCTCACCGCCTCAGCCCACTTCTGCTGCGGCTGGTGCGGGTAGACGATGGTGGTGGCAAGGACCTTGCCCGTCGGGTCGACGACCGCGCACTTGACGCCATTACGGTAACCCGGGTCCAAGCCCAGCGTCGCGCGCTGGCCCGCCGGGGCGGCCAGCAGAACATCGCGCAAGTTGGTAGCGAAGACCTTGAGCGCTCCTTCCTCGGCCTTCTCCTTGAGACGCATGCGCACGTCGAGGCCCGAGGAGATGGAGAGTTTGGTGCGCCAGCCCCAGTGGACGGCGTCGGCAAGCCAGCGTGAGGTGGCAACGTCCAAGTCGAAGCGCTCCGCAATCATGCCCTCATACATGGCGTCATCGCCGGCATCGAGGTTGAGCTGCAGCACGCCTTCGTTCTCACCACGCAACAGCGCCAGGATGCGGTGCGAGGGAAGCTTGTCGAAAGGCTCAGAGAACTCGAAGTAGTCCTTGAACTTCGCGCCCTCGGTTTCCTTGCCTTCCACCACACCGGCATTCATGGAACCGCTGGTGTACATGCGCTCGCGCACTTCGCCGACGAGGTCCGCGTCCAGTGCAAAACGGTCCACCAAGATAGCGCGAGCACCCTCGAGGGCTTTCTTCGCTTCCTCGAAGCCTTCAGTGAGGTACTCCCCTGCCAGCTCGGCCGGATCCGCCGAAGGATTCTCAATGAGTTTGTCCGTCAGCGGCTCAAGTCCTGCCTCGCGCGCGATATCCGCCTTGGTCTTGCGGCGCTTCTTATACGGCAGGTACAGATCCTCCAGCCGCGCCTTGGTCTCGCAGCCCTGGATCAGTGCGCGCAGCTCATCGGTCAGCTTGCCTTGCTCCTCAATCGCGGCGAGCACCGTTTCCTTGCGCTCCTCCAGTTCCCGCAGGTAGGTCGAGCGTTCCTCGATGATACGCAGCTGCGAGTCATCCAGCCCGCCGGTGGCTTCCTTGCGGTAACGGGCGATGAACGGAACGGTGTTACCCTCCGCCATGAGCTTGAGGGCGGCTTCGACAAACTGCTCTTTGACGCCTAGCTCTCCAGCGATGGTGGCTGCGATATTCACAAAACCTCTTTATGGGTCGGGGACTCAAGACCTTCTCACCCTATACCCCGCCCTGCCACGCGCAGGAAGTGCCCAGCCCAAACTCGGTGTGACCAATCTCTGAGGTCCCGTACCACAATGTGTGCGGCGGCAAACAGTCCGCGACGGCCGCGGTGACCTTCGTCAGCGGTAAATCTGAAGAGCCGTTGACGATGACCCTCCACACGTGCTCACCCACCGGTGGCTGACCGTGCTTATCCATGTACTCGTTGACCAGAATGTTGTCGGGTTCGCAGGTAAATGACACGACCTCGGCGTTGATGTCCTGTGGCTCGACTCCGCCTTCACGCAAACGCTGCGGCATACCTTCGAGGACCTTGTTCCATTCAGCTTCGGTCATAAGTATTGACAAGTCAGTGCTCACGTCCATCTCAATCCTCCTTTAAGGTTTCCAGGTAGGCGCGATCGGCGTCACTTAGCTCCGCTGCATCCAGCAACTCTGGGCGGCGCTGCCACGTCCGCGCCAGCGACTGCTCGCGGCGCCACCGGTCCACACGGGCGTGGTCACCGGAGGTCAGCACGTCCGGAACCTGAAGGCCGCGCCACTCGCGCGGCTTGGTGTAGCTGGGCCCCTCCAGCAGGCCATCGGAGAAGGAATCTTCTTCGTGCGAGCGCCGGTTCCCCAACACACCAGGAATGAGGCGCACGACGGCTTCAGCAATGACGAGAACAGCTACCTCGCCGCCGATGAGCACGTAGTCGCCAATGGAGACCTCACGTACGCGATAACGGTGCTGCGCATCGTCGACGACGCGCTGGTCGATGCCCTCGTAGCGCCCGCACGCAAACACAATATGCTCCTCCGCGGACCAAGCTTGCGCATCGGCCTGAGTAAAGGGCGTGCCCGCAGGGGTCGGCACGATGAGCAGCGGTTTGTCCGAATCCTCGCTTTCACCATAAGAGCGCGCCTCGACGCCATGGATGTCATCGTGGCGCGGCTTGCTCAGGTGCGGCAGAGCGCTCTGGAGGTCCTGGGTGGAGGCGGTGCCGGAGGAGACGTCGTCAAGCGCCGGCCCCCACACCTCAGGCTTCATGACCATCCCGGGGCCACCGCCATAGGGAGAATCATCGACGGATTTGTGCACGTCGGTGGCCCACTGGCGCAGGTCATGCACGCCCACCGCGAGCTTCCCCTGCTCGATGGCCTTACCCAACAGCGCGTGGCGCAGCGGGTCGAGATACTCCGGAAAAATGGTGAGAACGTCAATCCTCATAGGTCGAGCAGCCCTTCCGGCGGGGTGATGGTGCAGGTCCCTGCCTCCAGATCGATCTCCGGCACGATCTCCTCCACGAAGGGCACGAGCGCTTCTTTGCCTTCGGTGAGCGTGACTTCTAGGAGGGACTGCGTCGGTCCGTGCGTCACGCCGGTCACCTCACCCACCTCTTTGCCATCAAGGAGGACGCGCAGGCCTTCCAACTCGTAGTCATAGAAGCCGTCGTCTTCTGGGTCATCCAGAGGTTCGGCGAAGAACTGGGTGCCACGCAGGGAATCCGCGGCCGTGCGGTCTGGGATTTCCTTAAACGTGATGAGCAGGCGTCCCTTGTGGGCGCGCACCGCTGCAATGGTGAGCTCATGTTCCTTCTTACCTTGCTTACCGTGAAGGACCTCGCCGACGGCGAATCGGGTCTCAGGGGAATCGGTGGTCACCTCGACGGAGACCTCGCCTTTAATGCCGTGGGATTTCACCACGCGACCAATGAGTAGTTCCATGCCTGCTAGCTTAACGGGCTACGCTGGGGCGGCATGACTGAGCTTCCCATCAATGATGCAACCACCTTTGGCGACGCCTCCCACAACAGCGCCGCCCTCGCAACGCTGAATCTGCTCGATGAGGCCCCCGAGCCGCACCCCACACGCCCCAGACCAGCCGTTAAGAGGGTCCTCAGTGCCGACGGCGCAAACCTCATCCTCTTTTCATTCCTGCCGGGACAAGACCTACCTGATCACAAGGCCGCACACCCCATCACCGTGCAGGTGCTCCGGGGATCGGTGATTTTTAGTTGCGAGGAACAAGATGAGGTGCTCGCTCCCGGACGCATAGTGCACCTTCCGGCGTACGTGCCACATGCGGTGACATGTAGCGAGGAACCTGCACTCATGCTGCTCACCATGTTGACGCCACACACTGGCGCGAATGTATAGACTTTTAGTACTATTCTTATAGTGTGAGTAGTTCGAAGCCGTATCACCATGGAAATTTGCATGAAGAGATCCTCCAGGAGGCCATCAAGCTTGGCCGGGAGGGAGGACCGGAGGCGGTGACGATTCGCGCCGCAACGCGCGCGGTTGGCGTCTCCCCTACCGCCGCCTACCGCCACTTCAAGGATCAAGCCGCGCTTCTCGATGCCGTCGCGGACGTCGCCACCTACGAACTCATTACCAAGCTCAGCGAGGCCTTCGAAGAGACGGAAGGCACCATCGTCGACAAGATGATGGCGGCTGGTTTTGCCTACTACCACTACGCCTTGGAGGAGCAGAACTTCTTCGAGTGCATGATGGCCACGAGCGGTTTTGATATTCCAGCTGGACTCGCGGCCGCGGCCGAGGGCCCCGGCGAGGACCTACGCGTGCAGGCCACATTCAATTTCTACGGCTACATGGAGCAGTATGCGCGCTCCATCGGACAGGAACCCAGTAAGCAACACATGATGCAGAATTGCCTGGCCGGCTGGTCCACTGTGCACGGTTTCACAGTCTTGTGCCTCAGCGGTCATTTGAGGTCGCTACCGGAGGAAAAGGTGGAAACCTTGGCGCAATCGGTCATAGCCTCCGCTGTCCGCGGCTTGGACTTCGACAATCCTCTGGAAGCGCACCACCCCGGGCGATCCTAAGCACTAAAAATCCCCGCGACCGACAGGTCAGCGGGGATAATCTTTTAGCCGAGTAGAAATTACTCTGCGGACTCCTCAGCTTCAGCGGAGTCGGCCTCTTCAGCCTTAGCGGCCTCTTCCTCGGCCTTAGCAGCCTCAGCGGCAGCGGCTTCCTCAGCAGCCTTCTCGGCGGCAGCCTTAGCCTCAGCCTCTTCCTTGGCCTTGCGCTTCTTCTCGGTGATGGCCTCGATGGTCGGGCCGTTGTTGGCCTCAGCCAGAGCAGCGTTGAAGAGGTCCAGCTTGGACGGCTTCTCCTCAGCAACCTTCAGGGTGCCCTCTGCGCCCGGCAGACCCTTGAACTTCTGCCAGTCACCGGTCACCTTGAGCAGTGCGAGAACCGGCTCGGTCGGCTGTGCACCGACACCCAGCCAGTACTGAGCGCGCTCGGAATCGATCTGGATCAGGGACGGCTCCTGCTTCGGCTGGTAGATACCGATGTTTTCGATAGCCTTGCCGGAGCGGCGGGTGCGTGCATCAGCGACGATAACGCGGTACTCAGCGTTGCGGATCTTGCCCATACGCTGCAGCTTGATCTTAACGGCCATGATTGGCTCCTTTTCTAGTCACCGGGCAGTTCAGACACGCGCCGCTTGGTGGCGCGCCGGTTCAACCCTTGGATTTATCCTGCGCGTGACGTGCCGGCCGTCCGTAGGCGGTACCGGCGTTACGCAGAGATGAAGTTTTATGTGTCCTCCACGCTGTGCGTGAACAACCCCACCAACTTTAGCGGAACCCACACAAGATAGGAAATCCCCCTTAGCTCTTGCAGAGTTAGGCCTTACCCCGCGAAGGGGGTAGTCTGTAATGCGGTTATTTCGACGCCACACACTCCTCTTTTTATGAATAAACAAGCCCCCTCTACATTCCGCTACCGTTACGACCTTGACGGCCTCCGCGGCATCGCGATCGCCTTGGTTGTTCTGTACCACGTCTTCGTTGGCCGTGTCTCAGGTGGCGTCGATGTCTTCCTCCTGCTTTCTGGATACTTCTTCTTAGGCTCGCAGCTGCGCTATGCCGCACGGCCGAATGCCTCCTTGAACCCGTGGTGGCCCATCTGGCGCACGCTCCGCCGGCTGGTGCCTTCCCTCGTGCTCGTCATCGGCGTGAGCTATGTGCTTGTCCGGCTCTTCGCCCCGAAGCTTTTAAACACGGAGCTCACCAAGCAGATCACTGCGACGGTCTTCTACTACCAGAACTGGGAATTAGCACGGCAGAACGCTGACTACGCCGCCGCTTCAGCAACTACGTCACCACTGCAGCACATGTGGTCCATGGCTGTGCAGGGCCAGTTCTACCTGCTGGGTATCTTCTTCGCTCTCGGCCTGGCCGCTTTCATGCGCCTGCGCCCCAAGAACACGGGCCTACGAGAACAGCGTTTCTCTTCCATTAATTCCATCGCGGGCCCGATCCTCCTCGTAGTCACCGTCGTTTCTTTTGCCTATGCATCCCGCGACGGCCTCTTTGGCACCCCGGAAAACTACTATTCCACATGGTCGCGCGCCTGGGAGCTAACTTTGGGCGCGGTGCTCGTTATCTATGGTTCGCACCTGCGCATGCCGCAGCGCCTGTCCAACCCCGCCACGGCTCTCGGCTTGGCGGCTCTGGCTGGTACCGGCCTGCTTATTTCCGATAGCTTGGCCTTCCCTGGGCCGCTGTCTCTTCTGCCCATCGGCGGTGCAGTACTCATCATCATTGGTTCCGGCGGGTCTTTCTCACGGGTGCTCACCACCCGGGTTTCTCGCTGGCTCGGTGATATCGCCTACCCGCTCTACCTGTGGCATTGGCCGCTGCTCATCATTTCCATCGCTGCCCTCGGCCTTGACACCCCTCCGTGGTGGCTCGGGGCCATCATCATCATGGTGTCGCTGGGCTTGGCGGACCTGACGCATCGTTTCGTCGAGAAGCCCCTGCGCCAGCACCGCAAACGCCCGCTTGCCGACGACCTCCCCGTCCACCGCGGCCTCGCCGACCTTCGCACTCGCACCGGCGCTCTGCGGGGCGTTGGCGGAGTCCTCGTTGCCGCCTGCACCGTTGCGCTCGTGGCCGTTCAACCGCTGTGGCTGCGCAGCCTGCAGGAAGCGAACCACGAAATGCTCGACCCGAAGCTCTACCCAGGAGCGACGACCTTCGTCGAGAACATCACGCCGCCTGAGAACGTAGAGATCAAGCCTGACCCGATTCTCGCGCGCGGCATTCAGCCGCCAGTCGCCGACAACTGGTGCTTCATCCCGGAGCAAGAGCCAACGGACTACTTCATCGAGACCCAGAAGGACGGCGTGACGCCGTGCATCTTCGGTGATGTCAACTCCGATGTCGAGGTCTACCTGGTGGGCGGTTCGCACGCGGAGCAGTATTCTTCGGCCTTGGATCACTTGGGCCGCGAGATGGGTTTCAAGCTGGTTCCGCTCACCCGCGTGGGTTGCCCCATCGAGCTCGGCGATGAGCTGAGTGTGAAGCCTTCCTGTGCCGAGTGGAGCAAGGAAGTGGTCAAGCGCATTATCGATGCGGACCCGGCCCTCGTGGTCTCTAATTCAACGCGACCCGGCCAGCCCTTGGGTCACGGCCCAGACGCCGTCCCGCCCGGCTATAAGGCCTTCTGGGACGAATTGGCCAAGCACGATATTCCCTTCTTGGGTTTCCGTGATAACCCGTGGGGATTCGATGAGCACGGCAATGGCCTCCAGTTTGATGAGTGCTACGTAGCCACCCAGGATTCTCTCGGATGCGGCATGCGCTTCGAAGAGGTCTACGCTCCCTATGACCCCGGCGCCGAAGTCCTCTCCCAGTACAAGAACATGCTGGCCGTGGACACCTCGACGTGGTTCTGCGATGCCAACGGCGATTGCCCGGTCATCATCGGCAATATCATGGTGTACCGCGATATGCACCACTTCACCAAGGCCTTCGCGGATTCGGCCATCCCGCTCATCCGTGAAGCCATCACCCCCTTCCTCAAGGGCGAGACGGTGCAGCAGCAGCCCCCGCAGATCCCGACGGACAGCCCCATAGTGCCTCAGTCCGCTGAGACGCCTCCGACCACACCGGCGGAGCCTATCCCCTATCCTGCATATCCGGCAGATAAAGCCATTTAAAACGACAAGGGCCGGCGCTTTTTAGCGCCGGCCCTTATTAGCGAAGAATGCAGCATTCTTCGGTTATTTCTTTTTGCCCTGCCCAAAGTCCAGGTTGTTGAGATCGATATTCTCCATGCCCTTCGGCATCTTGATATCTCCCAGCCCGGGCATGCCGCCGCCGAGCTGTTCCTGCATCTTCTGCAGTTCTTGCATCGACGGCATTCCGCCGCCCATCCCCGGCATACCGCCGCCACCACGACGCTTCGGCGGCTTGCGCTTGCCGTTCTTGCCCTTGCGGCCCTTCGGCTTCTTCTTGGTAGCGGAACGCCCACCGCCCATGCCTGGCATGCCAAAACGGCCGGCCATCTGCGACATCATCTTCTTGGCTTCGGTGAAGCGCTCAATGAGCTGGTTGACGTCAGACACGCTCACGCCAGAACCGAGGGCAATGCGCTTACGACGTGAAGCGTTGAGAATTTTCGGGTTTTCCCGCTCCTCCGGCGTCATACCGCGGATAATGGCCTGGATGCGGTCAAGCTGCTTTTCGTCGACCATATCGGCGATCTGGTTCATCTTGTTGCCGCCGGGCATCATCTTGAGCAGGTTGCCCATCGGGCCCAGGTTGCGCACCATGAGCATCATGTCCAAGAAGTCATTGAGCGTCATCTCGCCGGAGCCCATCTTCTTGGCGGCTTCCTCCGCCTTAGACTGATCCAGCTTGGACTCCGCCTGCTCAATAAGTGTCAGCAGGTCACCCATGCCCAGAATGCGCGAGGACATGCGCTCCGGGTGGAAGACATCGAAATCCTCGAGTTTCTCACCGGTGGAGGCGAACATGATGGGCTTGCCCGTGACCTCACGAATGGACAGTGCCGCACCACCGCGGGCGTCACCGTCCAGCTTGGTCAGGACGACACCGGTGAAGTCCACGCCATCGCGGAAGGCCTCGGCGGTCTGCACGGCGTCTTGACCGATCATCGAGTCAATGACGAAGAGGACTTCGTCCGGATTGACGGCATCGCGGATGTTGCGCGCCTGCGTCATCAGGGTCTCATCGATGCCGAGACGGCCGGCGGTATCGATGATGACGATATCGTGCTGGGTGCGCTTGGCCTCTTCGATACCGCGCTTGGCGACGTCCACCGGATCCCCATGGGAGGTTCCCATCTCATGCTCGTGGGAATCCAGGGAGGTACCCGGATCCGGAGCGTAGACATCGACTCCCGCGCGCTCGCCAACGATCTGCAGCTGCTGCACCGCGCCCGGGCGCTGAAGGTCACAGGCCACCAGCATCGGGGTGTGTCCCTTGGAGGCCAGATGCTTAGAAAGCTTGCCCGCCAAGGTGGTCTTACCAGCACCCTGGAGGCCGGCGAGCATGATGACCGTCGGCGGGTTCTTCGCCAGGTTTAGGCGGCGGGTCTCGCCGCCGAGAATCTCGATGAGCTCCTCGTTGACGATCTTGACTACCTGCTGCGCCGGGTTCAGTGCCTCGGAAACCTCGGCGCCTGCCGCGCGTTCCTTAATGCGCTTAATAAAGCCGCGCACGACGTTGAGCGAGACGTCCGCCTCCAGCAACGCCAGACGGATTTCGCGTGCTGTGGCATTGATGTCCGCCTCGGTCAGCTTGCCCTTGCCGCGCAGGCCGGACAGGGCTGATTGCAAGCGGTCAGACAAAGACTCAAACACGTTAAAAGTGCTCCCTCAACTATCGTGGATAAATTTATAACTTCCCCAGCTTAGCCGTTGACCAGTGCTTGGGTCACATTCCGGACTAGCGTAGCGCGGGGGATGTCGCCAAGCGGCACGGCGTGAAGCACCATCGTGGCACCCGGCGTGGTGGTGGATAGCCACTCGCACTCCGGAAGCAGCGCGAGCACGTGGCCGAGGGTACCTGGGTAGTCATCGATGCGAACCTCGAAGACTCCCCCAGTCCACATCGCCGTCGCCGGTCCCGGTACGAAATCAGGCAGCACGGTATAGGTCCCTGATTTATAGGACTGCACGAGGCGCTCCTCTACCGTCGCGAGGTCAATGGCACCGTGAAGAGCGCGAATATCAAACTCACCGGCATAGCCCTCCTCAGTGCGCACGAGGCGCGAGGAGAGGATGTTCCAGCCCAACGCGGCGATAAGTGCCAACGCACGCACGGCCTCCCTCTGATAGCTGCCGCGCCACAGGACGGTAAAGCTGTCATCCTCGGGGTTGTGGCGCAGTCCAATGTCGCGGTCGGCGGCAACCAGAGGACGAACTGGATGCAGAGCTTCTAGCTGTGCAAAAGCGCGGCCGCTGACCGCATCGATTCCTTTCTCCAGCCTGCGGTTCCACACGCCGGGACCGGTGGATTCAGCATCGGTGCGGGCGAGTACGACGAGGAGCGCTAGAGTCAGGTAGTCATAGCGCACGGCTTCGAGGAGCTCGTCACGGGCTTCATCGGATACAGGATCGGTACGGGAGACGATGCGCGCCAGAGTGGTGTGCTCAGCGACCACGGTTTGCACGCGGGAGCGATCCGCCAGGTCGAGGCCAAGCTTGGCCGCGGCACGCGCCACCATCTCCGCCCCCACCAGCTCGTGCGGGCGACCATATCCTTTCCCGATATCGTGGTAGAGCCCCACCAAGAGCAGCAGATCGGGCCTCGCTACGGAGGTGCGTGCTTCTGCACAGCGCGCGACGGTAAGGATGGAATGGTAGTCCACGGTATGAGCGTGCGTGCGCTCGCGCGGCAGCAGCCCTCGGATGTGTTCCCACTCTGGGACGAGCCGCTCCCACAAGCCGTGAGCATCCATCTCCTGAATGAGGCGCGGGGTATTGAGCGGCGAGGACAATAAACTAAAGAATGCATCCGTCGCAGCGGCGGGCCAGCGTTCGGGCAGCTCCGGTAACTCGCGCAGCTGCTCCCAGACATGGGGCGGAACGCTTCTGCCCGAGCGTGCTGCGGCGGCGGCCACGCGCAAGAGCAGCCACGGCTCATCCAAGTCCGCGGTACGAGCGAGGCGGATCTCGCCTCCGGCATCAACCACCCCAATATCGAGGGGCTTACGTGTGCGGTTGTGGCTGCGTTTGGATACGACTCCCCGGGCAGTCGCCAATGCCCTCTCCACGGCTCTATCTACCGCGGTAGCCGCGGTGACCACGGCCGCGGACAAGTCATAGCGGTCGGCGAAACCAAGCTCGTGGGCGATCTCCGCGGCGAACTCAGGGTCGAGAACATCGCGGTGCCGCCGGGCGGTGACGTGAAGGAGCGTGCGGACGTCGAGAAGCAAGGCCTGCTCCTCCTCAAGTGCTGGGGCATCCGCGAGGTTGCCAAGGGCGAGCGCCCGCAGGAATTGGATATCGCGCAGGCCGCCGCGCCCATTTTTAATATCCGGATGGGTCATCGTGGCCAGGGTGCCAGAACGGCGCCAGCGAGTAATGGCGAGGTCGACGAAAGCGTCGAAGTTGCTCTGCAGTAGGCGTCGCCACGAGGCATAGACCTGGGCGCGGGTGGAGTCCACGAGCTGCTTGTCGCCGGCAACGAAGGCCAGATCCAGCTGCGCGAAGCCGGCGGCGGGATCGGAACCAGCGATAGCGCCAAATTCGCTGGGGGTCCGCACCGCATAATCGAGCCGGTATTTGGCATCCCAGATGGGGTACCAGATTTCAGCGACCACATCTTCGGGCAGCTCCGTATCATCCGGGTGAAGGAGGATGAGGTCAAGATCCGAAAAAGGGGTCATCGCCCGGCGGGCGAAAGAACCCGTTGCGGCAAGCGCACAGCCGGACGGAAGCTGCAAAGACTGCGTGAGCTCTATCGCCGAGGTATAGGCGTCCTCACGCAGTTGAGCGGCCGTAGACACTTCTACAGGGCTGCCTCGCCGCGCTCGCCGGTGCGCACGCGGATGACATCCTCAACAGGAGTAATCCAGATCTTGCCGTCACCGATCTTTCCGGTATAGGCGGCGTCAACGATGGCAGAAAGGATATCCTCCACCTGCTCGTCGGAAGTGACTACCTCCAGCTTGACCTTGGGCACGAAGTCGGTGGCATACTCGGCGCCACGGTAGACCTCGCTGTGGCCGCGCTGCTGGCCGAAACCCTGGGCCTCGGTCACGGTCAGGCCGTGCACGTCGTGCTGCTCCAAGGCCTCACGGATGTCCGGCAGCGTGAACGGTTTGACGATGGCAGTGATGAGCTTCATCTGTTACTCCTTAGCTCCGGCGGTGTCGACCCGCGGCTGGACGGTTGGTGCAGGATTCATCCTAGCGTCGTGGGTGTGGCGGCGGTGCGAAGCCCCATGCGCCATAGACGAACTTCCAAAGTTCGCGCTAAACCTCCTCCTCAGAGGCCTCAACGGTCTGTGCACTCTTGCGCATACGCTTGGCGTACTTCACGTCAGTGACGGTCACACCGTAGATGGAGCGTCCCATGTAGAAGGAGCCCACCGAGGCGATGATCCACACGCCGAAACACGCGATCATGACCTTGATCAGCGACCACAGGGAAAACCCGTTCTCGGCAAAATCCACGACTACCTTCGCCACAAGCAGCAGCGGGACAGCCAAGCCGACCGTCGGCCCCAACAGGTTAACGCGGGTCAATGCATCAGGCGCACGCCACAAGGCGATAGCGGTCGCAATGACCAAGACCGTGGCCACGACCAACAGAATCGAGGCGATAATCTCCGGGATAGTCATGGTCTTACCTCCTGCCCTTCGAGATAATGCGGGCCATCGACAACGTCGGCAGCACGCCGGCCGCAATAGCCGCGAGCATGGCGATGTCATAGACGATGGACGCGTGATTAGTCATGGACCACGAAATATACATGCACAACATGCCGTAGAAGACCATGTCACTCATCACGGTGCGGGTGAGCTCATCACGGGAGCGCAAGGCCAAAACCAACGCCGCGCACACCGATGCGCCGATGAGGAAAATACAGACAAAGACTACCCATTGAAAGGCGCTCATCGAGGAAAAATCAATCATTTCTTATCATCCTTTCGGGCATCCTTGTTCTGCGCAACCTGGCGCAGGGGCCACACGGAATACTTCTCCACATCGTGCGCGGCAAGCGGGGTATCGTCCGCCTTCGCGATATCGGGTGCGCGCATATGGCGGCCCAGTGTATCCAGCGGATACTCGTAGAACGTAGAGGCGAGCTCCTTGGTGGGACCCTGCCCAGGAACGCCATAGTCAATCCCTTTCACCTGCGGGGCGAGGCGCTCCTCCATATCCGCCAGATCTTCCATAATGCTGGCTGGGTCATCCCCCATGACCGCTTGAACCAGCACGATACGCGGCAGGCCTTCTGCAATCGGCTCGCGCAAGCCCAAGGACAAGGTACCTGGGGTTGCGGTAATGGACGAGGTGAACCAGAAGATCTCCCACGCGCTGGTCACGCGCAAGGGGTACCGCACCACTACCGGGCGGTAGCTATTCTGCGGCTTGAAGGATTCCGCGGCGAGCGAGAAACCCGCGACAAAGATTTCCTTGATCAGCCATAGCGCGTAGACAACGGCATGCACTCCAGTCTTCATTTAACGGCCCTCCTGAAGGGAATCGATGTCGGGTAAGGCTACGGGGTCGTCGCCAAGCACTGCGTCTGCATAAGCCTCCGTATCCAACAAGTCCGCTGAGGCTTCCATCGTGACGCTGATGACCGGACCGGAGAGAATGAACATGGTCAGCGAACCCAGGATCAACGCTGCCGAGGGCGCCATCAGCTTCTTACGGATCACCAGCTCATCGGGCACCTTCTCCTTGGGCAAATCCTTGCCCCAGAAGACGCGGCGCCACACGCGCAGCATGGCTAGGAACGCGGCGAAGGAGGCGATGATAATCACCGCGATGACGGTCCATGCCCATGCCCCGCCGGTGCGCGCGACTTCCGCGACGATGAGGACTTTGCCCCACATGCCGGAGAAGGGTGGGAAGCCCACGACGGAGAAGGCACCTGCGGCGAAGATCCACGCGATGATGGGATCGCGGCGTGCCAAGCCAGAAAGCTTATTGAGCCTGCCTGTGCCGTACGTCTCCTCAATGGCGCCGGAGGCCAAAATGAGGGAGCCTACCGTGAGCATGTGGTGAATCGTGTACAGGATTCCGGCGGCCAGCGCGCGCTGGGCATCGTGGGTGGTGAAGGCCATCATCACCAGGATGAAAGGCATACCGTTGAGCATCTGGTAGCCCAGCACGCGGCGGATGGAGTTCTCAGCCAAACCACCGAAGGAGCCCACCACCATGGAGATGATCATGATGACGATGATGAGCGTTCCCCAGCGCTGGTCCATATCGAACAGCTGCACCCACAGGCGGTAGAGCATGTACACCGCGACCTTGGTGTGCAGGCCCGAGAAGAGTCCCATGACCGCAGCCGACGTGCCCGGGTAGGTACGCGGCAGCCAGGATTGCACGGGGAACACGCCAGCCTTCGCGGCGATGGCGATAACGATGATGCCGGAAGCTACCGTCACCGGACCGTTACCGGCGGCAGCACCTGTCAGCGCCGCGAGGTTAACTACGCCAGCCACCGAGTAGATATAGCCCACGCCAACCACCAAAAGCGTGGAGGCGAACAAGTTCACCAACACGAAGGCGCGGCCGGCAGCCAAGCGTGACCAGGTACCGGACATGGTGATGAGGCCATAGGAGGGCAGCAGCATGACCTCGATGAACACGAAGAAGTTAAAGAGATCAGCGGTGAGCAGGGCGCCGCACACGCCGGTGATCAAGATAAGCGTCAGCGATGGGTAGTAGCGCGACTTGGTCTCACCGCCCACGATGGCGAACCAGTTGGCGCCGAAGGCCACGATCATCGTCGTGATGAGCATCAGTGCTGAGAAGGTATCGGCCGCGAAGGCAATACCTGCGTTGCCCACGTAGTTGCCCACGCTGTGCGCCACCACACCGTTGTTCATGGTGTAAAGCAACAGTGCAAAGGAAGCGAAGATACCCACGCCCGGAACGATGAGCATGATGGCATCGCGCACGCGGTGCCATGGCGCAAGAAGCGCCAGCGCCGCCGATACGAGGGGAACCGCCGGGAAGAGCGGGAGGAGGGCGCTTACGGTGTCATACATCTAGTTGTCCTCCTCTTGTTCGAGTTCTTTCAAACGATCCATCTTGTTGGCCGAGCGCTCCAGAATCTCCCGGTTCTGGGTGTCTCGTCCCAGCGTGGAGAAAGCGTGGTCAATGGTGTTGTCATCCACCGGCTCAACGACGTCCGTGTCGTCGTTCGCGCCCATCGCCGCCATGGTCAGCAGAATGGTCGAGGTAGCCATGGAAATCACCACGGCGGTCAGCACAAAGGCCTGCGGCAGCGGGTCCGCCATCTGGTCCATGCCCACCTGCGATGGAAAGGACTCTCCGCGATAGGAGTACACGCCGGTGGCCAAGAGCATGAGGTTGGCACCGTGGCCGAAGGCCATCATGCCCAGCACGATGTGCACGAGGCCGCGCTGCTGGATGAGGTAGACGGCGCTACCGATGAGCAAAGCAATGGTCAGTGCGAGGATCATGAGTTCTTCTCCTCTTTAGCCGGAGTGTAGTGAGGCGAGGACGCACGGTGGCGCGCCTCGGAGTCATTGAGCAGCGCCAGTGGGTCCGAAGACGGGTTGATGGATTCGGGGTACGGGTCGTCGACATCCTCCAGCACCACGCGCGGGGTATTCGGCAACGCGGAATCATCATCGTGAACCCACGGCAAGAAGTCCCGCTCAGTGCCTGGACGCAGGTAACCGCCCAAAGCATTGATGGCCATGGTGAGCATGCCCAGCACCGCGAGGTAGATGCCCAGGTCGAAGATGAGCGACGTCGTCCAGTGCTGCCCCAGGGCGTGGCCATGGATGGCAGTGAGGAAACCACCGGAGCTATGCGACGTCGGGATGTAGCCGATGAAGCCAGCCACCAGCGCCACAATGATGCCCACGCCGGTGAGGTGAATCGGGGTCATGCGACCAAAGACAATCTCATCGGTACCGCGCGAGAGGTAGGTCAAGCCGATGGCCGCACCCATGATGAGTGCCGCCGGGAAGCCGCCGCCGGAAGCCTGGTGGCCGCGGTAGAAGACGATGAAGGACATGACCACCAAGATCGGGATGGCCACAGCAATACCCTTGCGCAGCGGCACCGAGTTGAGCTGCGACTGGCCGAACGGAGCCGGGCGTGTGCCGGAGGTGAACGGGAAGCGCGGCAGCGTCGAGGTGACCGCAGCGATAACCACAGCGGCCATGCCCAGCACTGACAGCTCGCCCAGGGTATCGAGTGCACGGAACTCCACGATGATGGTGGCCACTACGTTGTCGCCACCAGTAATATCCGGAGCGTTGTTGAGGTACCACATGGCCAGGTCCGAGCGCTCGTGACGCCCCATCAGTGCCCACACGCCCAGGAATGCGGTGAGCCCGGCGAGCACGGCTACGACGATGGAGCCCACCTTGCGGTTGGTGTCCTGCACGGGGTGGAACTTCTCCGGCAGGTAGCGCAGGACCATCATCATGACGATGACGGACAGCGCCTCCACCGTGAACTGGGTCAGGGCCACGTCGGGTGCGCCGAGAAGGAACATCTGTAAAGTCACGCCGGTTCCCGCGGTACCAATCATTACTGCACCTGTGAGGCGGTTGCGTGTACGCACCAAACCAAACATGGACAGCGCCACGATTCCCAGCGGCAGCAGGTCCCACGGATTATCAAGGCCGTCCACACGCGGGTTGAGAGCCACACCATCGACACCCGTGGACACCAGAGCGGAGCCCGCAAGGATGATGACTAGGAGGATGATCGGCAGGATCAGCTTCGACGGGTTGTGGGTATCGGACATGCGGCCAACGAAACGGCCGAAGGCTGCGCACACGTCCTGAATCCACTTCAGGATTTGGTTACCGGTGCGCGGTAAGAGCTGGCGCTCCTCCATCGCCGTCCACAGCGGACCGCGGAAGAACAACGCGATGATGCCAGCGATCAGCACCACCACAGAAATAAGCAGCGGGACGTTCAGGCCGTGCCACAGCGCGAGGTGGGAATGGCCCTCCATGCCGATGGCCGCCACGATGTTATCGAGCGGCTTATCGAGCGCTCCCATGACGAAGATAATTGGCACCGACATCACACCGGGCAGCGCCGCGGGCAGCCACAGCCTCACCGGGGCCTCATGAACATGCGACATCTTGCGCGGGCCATCGAAAAAGGCACCGAAGACAATTTTGGCGGAGTAGGTAAACGTGAAGAACGCACCCACGCCGGCGACGATGAGCAGCAGCACCTGGCCAGTTGAACCGATTGGAGCTTCCTCGAAGGCGGTGAGCATTCCTTCCTTCGACACGAAGCCAAACAGCGGGGGAACCGCCGCCATGGAGGCGGCACCAATGAGCATGGAGCCAAAGGTCCACGGCATCTTGTTCCACAACACACCGAGGCGGCGGATATCGCGGGAACCGGCCTCGTGGTCGATGACGCCAATGAGCATGAAGATGGAGGACTTAAACAGCGCGTGCGCCAGCGTGTGCACGAGCGCCGCCGCGATGGCGAAGGGGGTGCCAACGCCAATCGTGGCCACAATCCATCCCAGGTGGGACACGGTGGAATAAGCGGTCAGCTTCTTCAGGTCCGTCTTCTGCACGGCAAAGACCGCCGACATCACGGCGGTACCCATACCGGCGACGATAAGCAGCCAGTTCCACGCCGCAACATCATGGAAGATGGTGGAGAAACGAATCAACAAGTAAACGCCGGCCTTAACCACTGCTGCCGCATGCAGGAAGGCCGAGACCGGCGTGGCAGCCGCCATGGCCTCCGGCAGCCAGAAGTGGAAGGGGAACTGCGCGGACTTGGTAAACGCCGAGACCGCTATGAGAATGGCAACCCCGGTGGTTAAGCCCGGGCGCTCGGCCCACACATCAGAGGCCAAGATACCCTCAAGGTTCGTCGTCCCCGCTGCGGTTGCGGCAATCGCCACGCCCGTGAGCAAGGTAAGGCCGCCGATGAAGGTGAGGATCAGCGTGCGCTGCGAACCGGCCTCGCCGGACTTACCGCTGCGCGCGATGAGCATGAAGGACGCCAGCGATACCAGCTCCCAAGCCAGGAAGAGCACCACGACGTCGTTAGCCAGCACGAGCAGGAGAATCGACAGTGTAAACGCTGTCATCAGCACATAAAAACTGACGTTGCCTTTGCCTTTGGGCAGGTAGGCCGCAGAGTAGGTGAACACCACTGCGCCGATGACGAGAGCCAACATGGCAAAGAAGATGCCCAGCGCATCGCCCCGGAAGGCGAGATTAACGTCGACGCCTGGCGTGATGACATCACGCACCCACGTCACGGAATAGGACAGTTCTTCGCCACGGGCCAGTGCCGGAAATTCTTTAGCCAACAGTGCCGCGGCGATAATAAAAATGCCGGCTAGCGGGTAGCCGGCTGCGCGATCAGCAACCTTGACGGCTACTGGTGCTAGCGCCACTGCGACAGCTGCGAGGAGGACGACATACAAGAGTGTCACGAAAGAGTAGCCTCACGAACCGTTGTTAGGGCTGTTTAATCAGCCTCACATAGACAGGACTGTCCTAGACTACCATTGTGACCTCCCCCAAAGCACATTTTTAATGGGACGAAGATGACGAAAGCGCCCCGCAAAGGAGGCGCTGCGTCTCGAAAGAACTTAGGTCTAGCCCAGGGATCTATAAGGTCCTACTTCTCCCCCAGCAAGGCATCAACGAAGCCTTCAACCTCAAACGGTGCGAGGTCATCTGCGCCCTCGCCGAGGCCCACGAGCTTGACCGGCACGCCGAGTTCCTCCTGTACCTGGAAGACGATGCCTCCCTTAGCTGTGCCATCGAGCTTGGTCAGGACAACGCCGGTGATGTCGACGACATCGCGGAAGATGCGGGCCTGGGTCAGACCGTTCTGCCCCACTGTCGCGTCCAAGACGAGCAGGACCTCATCGACGTCCGTCTTCTTCTCTACTACGCGCTTGACCTTGCCCAACTGGTCCATGAGGTCCACGGAGGTGTGCAAACGGCCAGCGGTGTCAACGAGAACGACGTCCACGCCTTGGTCAACGCCAGCGGCCACTGCGTCGAAGGCCACGGAAGCCGGGTCCGCGCCTTCCTTGCCGCGCACGGTGGTAGCGCCCACGCGGCGGCCCCAGGTCTCCAGCTGGTCAGCAGCCGCTGCACGGAAGGTATCCGCCGCGCCGAGCAAGACGTTGTGGCCCATCGACACGAGCACGCGGGCCAGCTTGCCGGTCGTGGTGGTCTTGCCGGTGCCATTGACGCCGACGACCATGATGACGGCTGGCTTGCCATCGTTCGGCATGGCCTTGATGGAGCGGTCCATCTCCGGGTGGCCTACCTCGATGAGGGCTTCACGCAGCATGGCGCGGGCTTCGGCCTCGGAACTGACTCCGCGCTCCGCAATCTTCTCACGCAGAGAATCAGTGACCTGCATCGTGGACTTCGTACCCAAATCCGCCATGATGAGGGTGTCTTCGATGTCCTCCCAGGCATCATCATCCAGGTCACCAGCGGAAAGAATACCCATGAGGCCCTGGCCGATGGCGTTTTGCGAGCGCGACAGACGCCCGCGCAGCTTGCCCAAGCGGCCGGCAGCCGGCGCAATATCCTCCTGCGGCTGGGCTGCCGGAGCCTCAACCACCTCAGCGTCGTCGGATACCTCTAGCTCCTCCGGCTCAGCTTCAAGTGCCGCGCTTGCCGACGCCGCCTGGGCCCCCGCCGCCGCGGCAGCCTCCTCTGCCTCTGCATCGGCATCGGCTTCTACTTCTTCTGCCTCTGCCGCTGTTTCTTCTTCGGCCTCAGACTGGACGGAAGGCTCCTCCTCAGCCGGAACCTCAGGTGCCTCCGGAGTCTCCTCCTCTACCTTTGGGGCTTCGGCTACCGGCTCCGGTTCAGCAGTCTCCGGTTCGCTGGCCGGGACAGTTTCCTCCGTGTCCGCTTCATCCTTATCAACAGCAGCGGCACCGGATACGGCAGCACCAGCGGCTGCAGCGCCCGCGGCACCTGCCGCGACAACGCCAGCGGAAGAATCTTTCTCTTCTTCTACCTTTGCCGACTCCTTCTGTGCAGCCGGTTCCGGCGCGCTCACCGGCTTCGCGTCTGCGACGGGTTCCGGCTTCGGCTCTGCCTGAGACTTCGGCTCTGCCTCAGGCGTCGGTTCCGCCGCAGGCTTCGCTGCCTTCGGTGTCTCCTCTTCATCCTTGAGCTGAGCGTTCGCTAACTCGGTGGCATCACGCTGCTCAGACTTCTTCTCCGCTTGCGGCTGAGCTTTGGGCTCGGCCGGTGTGGGCTCCTCAGTCTTAGCCGCAGGCACAGGTTCCTTGGTAGCGCCGCCGCCAGCCGGGGCAAAATTAAAACCAGACTTAGCTTGGTAGTTGCCGGACTTCTGTTGCTGGGTCAGCTCCTTAGGCTCCTCCGCAGGCTTTTCGAAGGAAACCTTCTTTGACTCGCCGCGCTTCTTGCCCAAGACAACGAACAAGACCACGAGCAGAATCAGGACGATGACTGCTATCGCAATCCACATAAAAGTAGTATTCATGCCCTCCATAGTGCCAGGGTTGTCCACATCCGGCACGATAAGGAGGGTGAAAAGTGCTGGGCGCAAGCCCCACCCTAGCGCGGGGCATCCACGCCGAGACGTGTGGCGTCCTCCGCCGCCTGTGCTGTGCCCGGCGCCTCACCAGCACGGGACATGCGCTGCGAAATCACGCGCGTCACGCCATCGCCGCGCATCGTCACTCCATAGAGCACGTTGGCCACGTCCATCGTCGGCTTCTGGTGGGTAATGACGATGAGCTGAGAATCCTTACGCAGCTCCTCGAAAAGTGCGATGAGGCGGCGCAGGTTGACGTCGTCAAGTGCGGCTTCCACCTCATCCATGACGTAGAACGGTGAGGGACGCGCACGGAAAATCGCCACGAGCATAGCCAGGGCCGTCAAGGACTTCTCGCCGCCCGAGAGCAGTGACAAGCGCTTCACCTTCTTACCCGGCGGGCGGGCCTCCACCTCGATGCCGGTGGCCAGCATGTCATCCGGCTCCGTGAGGATGAGACGACCTTCGCCGCCCGGGAACAGCGTCTGGAAGACCTTGGGAAACTCCGCTTCCACGTCATGCCAGGCATCCGTGAACAGCTGCAAGATTTGCGCATCCACATCTTCGATAACGCCAGTCAGATCCTTGCGGGCCTGAATCACGTCATCTAATTGCGTGGACAGGAAACTATAGCGCTCCTCCAGAGCCTTGTACTCCTCCAAGGCCAACGGGTTGACCTTGCCCAAGGAGTTGAGGTCCTTCTCGGCTTGCTTCAACCGCTTGGTTTCGGCGGAGCGATCGAAGTCCTCACCCGGTGTGTACTCCTTGAGCAGATCGGGGATAGCAATGCCGAGTTGCTCCACGATCTTGCCCTCGGCCTCATCCACCCGCACTTGGGCCTGGCTGCGGGCAATCTCAGAGTTATGCGCGGAGTCGGTCAGGCGATCGAGCTGCTGGCGGGTCGAGGAGACCACTTGCTTCGCCGATTGTGCACGCCCTTGTAGCACGCCGCGCTGGGTGACCAGCTCATCGCGTTCCTCGGCGGCCCGCTCGAGTGCCTGCGCGGTCCGGGCAGCCAAATCTTGGGCATGCTTGTCGACAGTCCCCGCCAACCGCGCCTGTGCTTGCCGGCGGGCCATCGCCTGGTCGTGGCGGGCTTTGGCCTGGCGTTCGTGCTGGGCTTGGCGCCGCAGGGCCTCTCCCCTGCCCGCTGCTTGGCCGACCTTTTCCTCCGCACTGCGGGCCGCCATCTGGGCCTCTACCTCCATGGCCTTGACCTGTTCCAGGGCCGTCGAGGCAGCATCGCGTTCCACCGAGGAGGGTTCATCAGCCTGCTCTTCAGCGTCCACGCGCGACAAGCGGTCACGCGCCTCCGCCAATTCTTCGCGCAGGCGGGCTAACTGCACCTCGATATCCGTGGCTCGGGCGGCGGCTTTTTCATGCTCAGCCTTGTTTGCCTCGTACTGCTTGAGCAAGCGCTGGTGATCGCGCTTCCACGCTTCGAGTTCGTGATCGTGCTCCCGCAGTGCGGCCTTGGCACTCGCCGCACCTACGCGTGCATCGTCCGCCGCCAGCTTCGCGCCTTCGAGCGTGCCGGATAGCTCCTCCAGCTCATGAGTGGCTGATTCCAGTTGTTGCTCGGCCTCCGCAATCTGGCCGCTTACCTCAACGGTGGAGACGGCGCCTGTTCCTGCCTCCACCCAGCCTTCGCCGACGAGTAGGCCCTCAGAGGTCACAGCACGCAAGCGCGGATCCTCCGCAATAAGTTCACGGGCCGCGCCATAGTCATCAACCAGGACCACGTCGGAGAGCAACCGCGTCACCGCCGCCGATACTTCCGGGACCAAGACCATGTGATCCAGCAGCCAGCTCGCCCCGGAAGGCAAGTCCGCGTCAAGGCGCCAGGCTGAACCGGTGGGTTCCGCAGCGACGTCGATCAGCGGCGTGCGGCTCGCCTGCGCCAAGTCGCGCACGATGTCCCCGCTCACCGCGCCGGCTTGGGCCTCCGCAAAGGAACCGAGTGCTGCCGCAACGGCTGTCTCATAGCGAGTAGAAATGAACTCTGCGAGAGGTTTGAATCCCTCCCCCAGCTCGAGTGCTTCCGGAACGGTCTGGCCAAGGGTATCGATCCGAGCGCGCAAACTATAGACGGTACGCTCGTGCTCCCGCTGGGCATCACGCAGCTGCTCCAAGCGTTTATCGGCCGCGGCAGATTCGCTGGCCGCGCGCACATGCGCTTCCTCCAGCGGCTCACGCTCGGCAGCCAAGTGCTCCAGCTTGTCCGCCACCTCATCGGCTTCCGCCTGCGCTCCCCTAGTGCGCGACTTCGTATTCGCTAAAGTCTCTTCCTGACGCGCTAACTCAGACTCCGCGGAGCTGACCTGACCCGCCAAGTTCTCCTCGGCGGCGATGAGGCGAACCACGCCTTCACGGCGATCCGCAATGGCGCGCAGTTGCGCCATGTGTTCTTTATCAGCAGCCTCGAAGGCTTCCCGGCGCTCGGCCACTTCCTCCCGGATAGATTCCAAGCGCTCTGCAGCCTCTTCGGCCACGGCCAGCAACTCTTCGTGCTCCTCATCGGCTCGCTGGCCACGTGCCTCGAGCTCCTCCGGATCCTGGCCCGCGTAGGCCACCTGTGAGCCGACGTTGCTGGCGCGCTCGGCCGCGATGCGCTGCGTGGCAGAGATTCGCTCGCTGAGGGTCGATAACTCGAACCACAGCTTCTGCGCGGCCTCCGCGCGCGGCGTGACATCCCCCAACTCGGCCTCTACCTCAAGCTGGATCTCGGTCGCCTCTTCCAGCTGGGCTGTCACTTCCTCGACCTGCTCGGCGAGCACCGCCGCGCGTTTCTCAGCGTCATCGAATGTCGCGCGCAACCGCACCACACGGTCACCAGCAAGGCGCAGTCGGGCATCGCGCAAATCCGCTTGCACAGTGGCTGCACGTTGGGCGGCCTCCGCTTGGCGCGCCAGCGGCTTGAGCTGTTTGCCCAGCTCATCGGTCAAGTCCTGCAGGCGATCCAGATTGGCCTGCATGCCCGTCAGCTTGCGCTGCGCTTTTTCTTTGCGGCGGCGGTGTTTGAGCACGCCCGCGGCTTCTTCGATATAGGCGCGGCGATCTTCCGGGCGGGATTCCAGAATCTCCGCCAGTTTTCCCTGGCCCACGATAATGTGCATCTCCCGGCCAATGCCGGAATCAGACAGCAGCTCTTGGATATCCATGAGGCGCGCTTTCGCCCCATTGATCTCATATTCGCTCGCGCCATCCCGGAACATGCGGCGGGTGACGGAAACCTCTGAATACTCGATGGGCAAGGCACCATCGGAATTGTCAATCGTCAGTGTGACCTCTGCGCGGCCGAGGGCCTTGCGGTCCCCGGCACCGGCAAAAATGACGTCCTGCATCTTGCCGCCGCGCAGTGTCTTGGCGCTGCCTTCACCCATGACCCACGCGAGCGCATCGACGACGTTTGATTTACCCGAGCCATTCGGGCCCACCACGGCGCAGATACCGGGCTCGAATTTCAGGTTCGTCGCGGACGCGAAGGACTTGAATCCTTTGAGCGTGAGCGATTTGAGGTGCATTCGAATAAGTTTAGCGCTCGATGAAGCCCGACTCACCGCGCGGGGCGGCCCACTGCTCCACCACGGCGTTCACCACGCCTGGACGGTGGGTGGTCGACGGTTCTTCACGCAGCAAGGCCAGCAACTTCTCGCAGTCAGCACGCGGGCCTTCAGCAACCACCTGGACGCGTCCGTCCTGGAGGTTCGTCGCGTGCCCAGCCAGCCCTAGTTCGAGGGCGCGGGAACGCGTCCACCAGCGAAAGCCCACGCCTTGGACGTGTCCAAGAACGAAAGCTGTGAGGCGTTCATGGCCTGCAGAGGCTGCTGCCGTGTCTGCCATCTAGTACTCCCTCAAGTTTGTGCGGTCGCTCAAGTCAAATTCGTGATCGAGACGGCGACGGTCCTCCGCGCTGCGGCGCGTGACCGGATCCGTACCATCCCAGCACTCGACGTTGTGCAGTTCCGGCAGCATATCACGGTGGAAGACGGGATCCAGGCCCTTGCGGCGCTGCTCGTTGTAGTTCTTCAGCAGCTTGATGGCCACGCCAGACAGCGGCACGATGGCGCACACGTTGAGTAGAACCATAATGGCCGCGCCGGTATCGGCCAGGTCGAACACGGTACCCAGCGGGGCCACCGCGCCGTAGAAGACGAAGGCCAACACGATAAGACGGAAAGTCCACAGCACCCACTTCTTCCCGGAGAGGTACTCCACGTTGGACTCGGCAAGGTAGTAGTTGCCCAGAATCGAGGAGAAAGCCAGGAAGAACAGGATGAAGGTGACGAAGTGGATGCCCCACTCACCCACCACGCCGGAGAGCGCATTCTGGGTCAGCGTCACGCCCTCAATCGCATCAGAGCCGAAACGCTCGAAATCGGTGCCCAGCAGAATGATGAAGGCGGTAATCGTACACACCACCAGGGTGTCGAAGTACACGCCAAGGGTCTGCACGAGGCCCTGCTTCACGGGGTGGGATACCGTCGCCGTTGCTGCAGCGTTCGGCGCCGAACCTTCGCCCGCTTCGTTGGAGAACAAACCACGCTGGATACCTTTGAGCATCGCCATGCCCACGGTGGCACCGGCAGCTTCCCGGAAGCCAAAGGCAGAGCCCACGATCGAGACGACCATGTCCGGCACCTTGTCAAAGTTCACAATAACGACGATGAGACCCAAGATGAGATAGGCGCCCGCCATAAACGGCACGATAAACTGGGTCATCGAGGCGATGCGCTGCACGCCACCGATGATGATGAGCCCGGACACGGCGACGACTGCGATGCCCACGCCTGCCTTGAAGGCACCGGAATCCTGCCCGAAGGAGGCCGCCAAAGAATCGGAAATGGCGTTGGTCTGGAACGCATTGTAGAACCAGCCAAAGGTAATGGCGATGGCCACGGAGAAGATGGTTGCTAAAGGCTTCCACCCCAGGCCACGGGACATGTAATAGGCCGGGCCACCGCGGTAGGCGTCCCCCTCACGCACCTTCCACAGCTGCGCCAGGGTCGACTCCACGAATGCTGTCGCACCACCCAGGATGGCGATGAGCCACATCCAAAACACCGCGCCGGGGCCACCCACGGAGATAGCCACGGCCACGCCTGCAACGTTGCCGGTGCCCACACGAGAGGCCGCTGAAATGGTAAATGCCTTGAAGGCAGAGATTCCGCCATAGTCGGCATCCTCATCGACGCCGACGCCCTTGGGCTTCTCGACGACCGCCTTGAACATGTCCGGCACCATGCGGACCTGCACCACGGCGGTGCGGATGCCGAAGAAGAGGCCCGCGGCGATAAGCAGCCATGGCAGGACATAGGACCACAGGCTGTCGTTAATGACACCAATCACGGTGCTGAAGATTTCTTGCATGGGTTACACATTAATAACTCACACCAGAATCGTCCTAGTTGGCCGCCAACTTCCTCCCCGCGGCGCGGCTCTGGCAATACGGGCAATAGTGAGTACCACGCCCACCTAGCACGGTTTTCAGGATTTCTTCGCCACAGCGATCACAGGGCTGACCGCCCCTCCCATATACGTGCAAGGAACGGTCAAAATATCCGGATTCGCCGTTAACGTTGACGTACAACGCATCAAAGCTGGTTCCGCCAACGGCGAGGGCGGAGCGCATGACGTCGGCGGCCGCAGAAATCACAGCGACGGCATCGCGCTGCCGCAGAGCACTAGCCTTCTTCAGCGGAGAAATCTGGGCCGCCCACAGCGCCTCATCAGCATAGATATTGCCCACCCCGCTGAGCACCGTTTGGTCGAGCAAAGCCACCTTGACCGCGGTGCGTTTCGCGCGCAGGCGCCGCCCTGCCGCGGTCAGGTCGAAGTCTGTTTCGAGAGGATCGGGAGCGATATGTGCCATCCTCAGCCACGGCCCGAGACGCCAATAGCCGAAGGTGCGCTGGTCCACGAAGCTGAGACGGGTGGCGTCATCAAGCACGGCGGCGATGCGCACGTGCGGCGAATCCACCTCGCCGATCCGCACCTGCCCCGACATGCCGAGGTGGATGAAGAGCACATCGCGAGCTGGGTCGGTGTGATCCTCGTCGGCGAACTCCAGCCACATGAACTTGCCGCGGCGCGCCACCGCGGCAATCTTCCTGCCCACCAGCAGCGCGGACAGCGGGGCTTCCTGGCCCCGGTTGGCGCGCGGGTGGAGAACAGCTACTGCAGCAAAGGAGCGCCCCACAAGATAGGGCTCGAGTCCGCTGCGAACAGACTCGACTTCGGGAAGTTCTGGCATCGAATTCTCGTGGCTTAGCTCTCTTTGCCGGCGGTGCCCTGCACCAGCAAGGGTGTCTCGCGCAATGCTTGGCACGCTTCTTCCGCTGCCTGCTGCTCGGCGAGCTTCTTGTTATGCCCTGTTCCCCTACCCACGGTCAAACCGGCCACGGTGGCCACGGCGTTGAAGGTTTGATCGTGCTCAGGACCCGTCGAGGTGGCTGAGTAGACCGGCATCGCGGCCTTCAGCTCCGCGCACAGCTCCTGCAAGGTGGTCTTCCAGTCCATATGACGGCCGGACACCACGGCGTTGTCAATCTTGGCGGCGAACAGCTTCAGCACCACCCCGCGGGCAACCTCAAAACCATGCTGGCGGTAGATAGCCCCCAGGATGGCCTCGGTGGTATCGGCCAAGATGGAGTCCTTGTCACGGCCGCCGGTGGATTGCTCGCCCTTGCCCAACAGGACGTGCTCGCCCACGCCGATTTCGCGGGCGACATCGGACAGGCCATAGCGCGACACGATGGAGGCACGCATCTTAGAAATATCCGACTCAGGGCGCGAGGGGTACTTGTCGTAGAGCTTGGCCGCGATAGACAAGCCCAAGACGGCATCCCCCAGGAACTCGAGGCGCTCGTTGTTGGGCAGGTGCCCGTTCTCGTTGGCGAAGGAGCGGTGGGTCAGTGCCAAGCACAGTAGCTCATCGCTGATCTCCACGCCGAGTGCTTTTAGCAGCGGGGCGTGATCTACCTCCGCGAAGGCCGCGGCTAGTGCCTGTTCACCAGTGAGTTTCTTCTTCTTGCTCATAGGAACTTCTCCAGACCAGACCAACGCGGATCCACGCGCTCTTCTTCCCCAGAGACCCCCGTGGTTACTCCATCGGGAGCATCCACCTCGCAACCATCCTCGCACGTTGGCGCAAAGGGAAGGGATAAACCTGCCTCATCGATCACGGTCTGGAGGAGGTCGAGGATTCCATCCTTGATCTCGGGAACCTCATCACCGGAACCGCGATCCTCCTCCTCGGTTTCATCCCCGCTGACGAAGGACTCATCTGCGGAAAACACCTGGGATACGTGGAGATCCAGTTCCGGGTGCAGCTCTGCCAGGCAGCGGGCGCATTCGCCGCTGAGGGTGCCGGTGATATCAGCGTCCACCAACACACCGGAGCCCAACGGGGTCAAGGTGGCATCCACCTTAACCTCAGTACCTTCCGGGATGCCGATCATTTCCACGCCGATGCGCTCTGGCGCGGGTCCGGTCTGCACGCGGTGCTCAGGCAGCGCGTCGGTTCCTTGGCTGCGGAGCAATTCCGTCACGTCGAACTTCAATGGTGATTTCATAGCGCCCACCAGCTTACCCTGTGCTGGCCCGCGCGCCCTAGACTGGCAAAGACCTGAAGCTGGGGCATAGGCGCTTAAGCACTTGGCCTAAAAGCTCGATTCTGTCCTCGGCGCTGTTCTCGCTTTTGCTGCACTCATCTCCTGGCGCGCGGAACGGCCGCACATTAGTCCCCTCTAGTAGTCGCGGGGCGCACGCGGCGCCCGGCGCACCGGTTCCCGAGTCTCGCGCACAGCGCCGCGTCCCTCGCCGCGCGATTCCCCACGAGAGCGCACACCGGCACCTCGGCGCAGAGCGGAGCGATCGTTATTCACGGTGCGCAGGAGGTCAGACAAGGTGGTCTCGAATTCCCCGAGCTTGGCGTCAACGAATTCATCGCACTCGGTGCGCAGACGGTTGGACTCAGAGTGCGCGGTCTCCACGATACGGTGCGCCTCATCATCGGCGCGGCGCACGACCTCGGATTCGGAGACCAAGCGGTCTTGTTCAGCTTGGCCTGCAGCGACGGCACGCTGGTATTCCTCATCTGCTTGGGCGCGGGTGCGCTCGGCGTCGGAGCGTGCGTTGTCCACCAGGTTGCTGGCCTCGTCCTCTGCCTGGGCGACAAGGGTGGTGGCGCGATGTTGGGCGTCGGCCAGCATGGCGTCCGAATCCTCACGCGCACGGGTCACGGTGTCATCAGCCTCGACATTGGCTTCAGAAATAATCTGCTCCGCGCGTTCTTCCGCACCCTGCAGGATCTCATCCTGCTTGTCCAAGACGTCCTGGGCATCATCCATTTCGACCGGGAGAGCGTTGCGAAGATCGTCGAGAAGCGCCAGCATCTCGTGGCGCGGGACCATGCAATTAGAGGTCATGGGAACGGCATAGGCCTGTTCCAGGTTGCGAACAAGTTCATCGAGGGACTCAAATACGCGGTACATGGCACCAGCCTAACCAAGCACATACGCACCGCGACGTATCCCACGCGGGAAGAAACGGCGAAAACCTCCCCACTCAGTGGGGAGGTTAAACCAAGGCATAGAGAGGAATAGAGAAAGGCTGGGGCTAGATCACGCCCTGCGCCAGCATGGCATCAGCCACCTTCTTGAAGCCAGCGATGTTAGCACCCGCGACATAGTCACCCTCCAAGCCATATTCCTTAGAAGTCTTATCGATATTGCGGAAGATATTGGACATGATCTCGTGGAGGCGCTGGTCGGTGTACTCGAAGGTCCAGGAGTCACGGGAGGCGTTCTGCTGCATCTCCAGCGCAGAGGTCGCTACACCACCTGCATTTGCGGCCTTACCCGGCGCGAAGGCAATGCCATTTTCCACAAAGTAGTGGGCGGCATCCGGGGTACAGGGCATGTTCGCGCCTTCGGCAACATAGCGCACCTGATTCTTGACCAGGAGCTTGGCGTCCTCGCCGTCGAGCTCGTTTTGGGTAGCGCACGGCAAGGCAACGTCGGCGCTGACCTCCCATACGTTGCCACCCTCGTGATACTCCACGCCCGCACCCGCTTCGCCGGCGTAGGTGGAAATGCGCTCGCGGCGAACTTCCTTAATCTCCTTGAGTAGCTCTAGGTCCACACCGTTCGGGGTGGTGATGTAGCCGGAGGAGTCAGACATCGCGACGACGGTACCGCCGAGCTGTTGCACCTTTTCGGCGGCGTAGATGGCAACATTTCCGGAACCGGAGACAATCACCTTGGCGCCGTCGAAAGACTCACCATGGGCCTTCATCATTTCCGAGGTCAGATACACCAGGCCGTAACCGGTAGCCTCGGTACGCACGAGGGAGCCACCCCAGCTCAGACCCTTGCCGGTAAGAACGCCAGACTCGTGCTTGCCCTCCAGTCGGCGATACTGACCGAACAGGAAACCGATTTCGCGTCCGCCCACGCCAATATCACCGGCCGGGACGTCGCGGTATTCACCAATGTGGTTGTGCAGCTCCGTCATGAAGGATTGGCAGAAACGCATGACCTCGGCTTCTGACTTACCCTTCGGGTCGAAGTCAGAACCGCCCTTGCCGCCGCCGATAGGCAGGCCGGTCAGGGAGTTCTTGAAAATCTGCTCGAAGCCGAGGAACTTGATGATGCCCAGATTGACGCTCGGATGGAAACGCAGGCCGCCCTTGTAGGGGCCGAGCGCGGAGTTAAATTGCACGCGGAAACCGCGGTTGACCTGAATCTGGCCGCTGTCATCCACCCACGGCACGCGGAAGATGAGCTGACGCTCGGGCTCGCACAGTCGCTCGACCAGGCCGTAATCAGCGTAGTGAGGGTCTTTATTGAGGACGATCTTCAGTGAGTCGAGTACCTCAGCGAGTGCCTGATGGAATTCCGGTTCGCCAGCATTACGCTTGAGAAGCTTGCTGTAGTAATCGGAGATTTGCTGGTCGATGGACATGGCAATCCTTTCATTGGGCACCGTTCCTCACGGTCGGTGCGTCATCCATTGAACAAGCAATAGTTTTCTATCAATCGACCTAAATTGCAAGATGGTCGTACTGTGGCGTGCCTTAAAGGCTGGTCAGAGCGCGAAAATTTTTTCTCGTATCTCTGCCATATACTCATGGGCATGCGCATTCTTGTTGCCCCCGATTCCTTTAAAGGCACCGCTACTGCAGCCGAAGCTGCCGCCGCCATTGCATTGGGCGCGCGGCGCGCTCTCAGCTCCTCGCCCCACGCAGACACAGCGAAGGTAACGACCCTGCCCATGGCCGATGGCGGCGAAGGCACCGCGGAGGTGCTCGCCAGCGCCGCTGTTCATCGCCACGGCACGGCGGGGCAAACGATTACGCTGCCTACCACCGATGCCATTGGCCGCCTGACCGAGGCCAGCTACCAGCTCGTTGGTGACACAGCCTTCATCGACGTCGCCGCCGCCACCGGCCTTCCTGCCGTTTCCGACGCCCTCGATCCACTCCATGCGGATTCCTATGGAACGGGCGTGCTGGTGGCCGACGCCGAATCGCGCGGCGCCAAGCACATCGTTCTTGGCCTCGGCGGCAGCGCCAGCATCGACGGCGGTCTCGGCATCCTCGCCGCGCTCGGCGCCGCCGCCCACGATGCCCGCGGATACGCCCTGCCCAAGGGCGGCGCACCTTTGGTCAACCTCGACCACATCGACACCGCGCAGCTCAACATGAAGGCGGCCATGCTGGACTACACCTTGGTCACCGATACTCGCGCCGTGCCCGTCCAAGCCGCAACGACGTACGGCCCACAAAAAGGCGCTGAGGGCGAACAAGTAGCACTACTGGCGGGCGCGATGCTACGGCTCTGCGAAGTCACGGAGACCGACCCACAGGCCGAATTCTTTGGCGCCGCAGGCGGCATTCCCATCGCCCTGAGCTGGCTTTCGCGCACGCTCTGGGGCACCTCGGAGCACTGCCGTATCGTGCCGGGCGGCCAGTATGTAGCCCAAGCACTCAATCTACCCACGCGTATCGCCGAGGCGGATCTCGTCCTTACCGGCGAGGGGCGCTTCGACGAACAATCGCTTACCGGAAAGGTGGTGGGCACGCTGGCGGACATGACTAGCCCGCCAACCCTGGGCATCATCGCCGGCTCCGCAACCGCATCGGCGCCACAGGGCACACTGCTGGAAGCACTCGACGGGGAGGAAGAGGGGGACGTCGCCCAGCGCTTAAGCAACGCGGCCGAACGCCTCGTCCGCAGCGTTCTGCAGAGCTAAAACTCTCTGAGGCTAAAGCTCTCTGAGGCTATAGCTTTCAGCAGAACTACGGGGTCACCTGCACCGCCCACGGGAAAATTGCCGGTCGCTCGTGGGCGAGCTCGTCCTCCAGCAACACGTGGTCCTTCGGTAGAACCGAATGGGGTGTCAACAAGCGTGCGAGGACCATGGTCAGCTGATTGACGGAGCCCTTCACGCCATCGACATCGATGGCATAGCGGTAGACATTGGCGTCCTCTAAATCACGCTCTTCATGCTCATCGCGGTAGGTCTGGCGCAGCTGTTCTTCCAGCCCCTCCGGGAGTGCAGGATCGGGCACACGGGTAACCTCAGCAGAAGCTAAGGAGCCGTTATCCACCAACTTGTGGGTAGCAGTGCTAAAGATTTCGGCCACGCGCTCGGCTTGAGCATCCGGCACCAGAACATCAAAGTGAATCAATGGCATGTAGGTAACCCTACCCAAACTTGAAGGACAGTAACTATGGCAGATCCCACACTTTCTCGGCTGAGCTCGCTCCTCCTCGAAGATTCAGTCGATCTCAGCTGGCAACGCGCCTTCTATGAAGACATGCATGCCCACCCAGAGCTGTCCCACCAAGAGGAACGCACCGCCGGACGGATTCTGGAACAACTAGATAAGTACGAGTGCGAGCTCGTCACCGGAATCGGCGGCCATGGCATCGTCGCTATCTTCCGCAACGGGGACGGCCCAACCGCGCTGATGCGGGCTGATTTTGATGCCCTCCCGGTGGCCGAGGAAACCGGCGTCCCCTTCGCCGCCACCAATGGCGCAATGCATGCCTGCGGGCACGATGTACACACCACGGCATTGCTCGGCGCGTGCGCGATTCTCGACGCCCACCGCGACGCCTGGCACGGCACCTTCCTAGCACTGTTCCAACCGGCGGAGGAATCATCCATGGGCGCCAAATACATGATTGCGGACGGGCTCACCGACCGCGTTCCTGCACCGGATGTGTGCTTTGGTCAACACGTCATGCCGGGCCCCGCCGGCCAGGTGCAGTCCACCGCCGGCCCCATCCTGGCCGGCTGTGATTCCCTCCGCATCCGCATCACGGGGCGCTCCGCGCACGCCTCCATGCCGCACGAGGCCATCGATCCTTCCTACGTGGCCGCCATGGTGGTCACCCGCCTGCAGGCCATCGTCGGCCGCGAAGTCCCTCCCCATGATTTCTTTGTCATCTCGGTGGGCGAGCTGCATTCGGGCGATAAAAACAACATCATTCCGGGCAGCGCCGAACTCGTACTTAACACCCGCTATTACAAGCCAGAGCTGGCGCAGCGCGTCTATGCCTCCCTCGAGCGTATGGTGCGAGCCGAGTGCGAAGCCTCGGGATGCCCAGCAGAGCCCACCTTCGAGTATTTTGCCCATGGCGAAGTCACCGATAATGACGCTTCCACTCATGAGACCATTCGCTCGGCCTTCGACGCAGTCTTTGCTGATCTCTCCGTGAGCGCCACCCCATCCACCGTCTCCGAGGATTTCTGCTATCTCCCACAAGCCTGGGGCGTGCCTTATAACTTCTGGTTCATCGGCTCCACGCCGGAGCACCTCCTGGACAACCCGCCGGTTAACCACCAATCCACTTTCCTGCCGGATTATGAACCCACCATGCGCTCGGCCACCCACGCCGGGGCTGCAGCCGTCCTGTCTTTTCTGGGGCGCTAACCTTCCCGGCACAACGCTTTCGCTGTGTGTGATGATTAATGCACGCTGGCTGGCAGTGCTCTCTCCTGCAGCTGAATGCGGAACTGGTTAAGCTTGGGTGTTGGTATTTTTCCGCATTTTTATGCCTAAGGTGAAGGGATTCTCATGAGTCAACCCCAGCACTCCGATTTTCAGACCGCAGTTCCCGGACACGTCCGCGCCGCTGCTGGTGTCTCCCCCTCTGCCGCGACTAACCGCAAGTTCTGGTCCGGCTTGTCTTCTTCAGTAATGGAGCAGATTGCTGACAACTGGGAGGCCACCCGCACCGCCTACTCCGCCACCCGCCAGCAGCACTATTTCTCTGCTGAGTTCCTCCAGGGGCGCGCCCTGCTCAACAACCTCACCAACGTCGGACTCGTCGACGAAGCCCGCGCCGCCTCCAAGGCCGCCGGTCACGAACTCTCCGATGTTCTCGAAGCCGAGCACGATGCTGCACTAGGCAACGGCGGCCTGGGCCGCCTCGCCGCCTGCTTCCTCGATTCTGCTGTCACCCAGAACTACCCGGTCACGGGCTACGGCCTGCTCTACCGCTACGGTCTCTTCCGTCAGTCCTTCGACAACGGTTTCCAGCGCGAGGAACCAGATGCCTGGATGGAAAATGGCTACGACTTCATCATTCGCCGTGCCTCCGAACAGCGCTTGGTCCACTTCGATGACATGGACGTACGCGCTATCCCCTATGACATGCCGATTACCGGATACGGCACCAACAACGTAGGTACGCTGCGCCTGTGGAAGTCCGAGCCTATCGATGAATTCGATTACGATGCCTTCAACTCGCAGCGCTTCACCGAAGCCATCGTGGAGCGCGAGCGCGTCATGGACATCTGCCGCGTGCTCTACCCCAACGACACGACCTACGAGGGCAAGGTGCTGCGCGTTCGCCAGCAGTACTTCTTCGTATCGGCTTCGCTGCAGCAGATGATCGATAACTACATCGAGCACCACGGCGAGGACCTCACCGGCTTCGCCGAGTACAACTGCATCCAGCTCAACGACACCCACCCGGTGCTGGCCATCCCCGAATTGCTCCGCCTGCTTCTCGACGAACACGGGATGGGCTGGGACGAGGCCTGGAAGGTCGTCACCGAGACTTTTGCCTACACCAACCACACCGTGCTGGCTGAGGCTTTGGAGAGCTGGGAAGTATCCATCTTCCAGAAGCTGTTCTGGCGCATTTGGGAGCTGGTGGAAGAGATCGACCGCCGCTTCCGCGAGGACATGGCCCAGCGCGGCTTGGATCAAGGCCGCATCGACTACATGGCTCCGGTGTCCGACGGGCATGTCCACATGGCGTGGATCGCTTGCTATGCCGCGTACTCCATCAATGGCGTCGCCGCCCTGCACACCGAAATCATCAAGGCGGACACGCTTTCCGAGTGGCACGAGCTGTGGCCGGAGAAGTTCAACAACAAGACCAACGGCGTGACCCCTCGTCGTTGGCTGCGCATGTGCAACCCGCGCCTGTCCGACCTGCTCACTGAGCAGGCTGGTTCTGATGCCTGGGTTACCGATCTGACCGAGCTGGCGAAGCTGGCTCCTGTGGCTGAGGATGAGAAGGTGCTGCGCCAACTCATCAACATCAAGCGCGCCAACAAGCAGGATTTCGCCGCATGGATTGACGCACACCAGGGCGCTACCGTGGACCCGGATTCCGTTTTCGATGTCCAGATCAAGCGCCTGCACGAGTACAAGCGCCAGCTGATGAATGCGCTTTACATCTTGGACCTGTACTTCCGCATCAAGGTCGACGGCGAAACCGTTCCGAAGCGCACCTTCATCTTTGGCGCGAAGGCAGCGCCGGGCTATGTCCGCGCGAAAGCCATCATCAAGCTCATCAACACCATCGGTGACCTGGTCAACAACGACCCGGCTACCAAGGACGTGCTCAACGTAGTCTTTGTTGAGAATTACAACGTCTCCCCCGCCGAGCACATCATCCCAGCCGCTGATGTCTCCGAGCAGATTTCCGTCGCCGGCAAGGAAGCCTCCGGTACCTCCAACATGAAGTTCATGATGAACGGTGCCCTGACCTTGGGCACAATGGACGGCGCCAACGTAGAGATCGTCGAGGCAGTGGGCGAAGACAACGCCTACATCTTCGGCGCCCGCAACGAAGAAATCCCGCAGCTGCGCGCCAAGTACAACCCGGGCGAGCTCTATAACACGGTTCCGGGTCTGGCGCGTGTCCTCGATGCCTTCACCGATGGCACGCTGGGTTCTGAGAATGCAGGCATGTTTGGTGATCTGCGCTCCTCGCTGCTCGATGGCTTCGGCGAGCACGCTCAGGATACCTACTACGTCCTCGGGGACTTCGCCGACTACCGCGAGACCCGTGACCGCATGGCGGCTGACTATGAAGCGGACGAGCTGGCATGGGCCAAGAAGGCCTGGCTCAACATCTGCTACTCCGGGCGCTTCTCCTCTGACCGCACTATCGCTGACTATGCCAACGAAGTGTGGAAGCTGACCCCGACCCCCATTTCCCACGTCTAGACAGACAGGGTTAATAGACGCACTAGTGCCTATTAACCCCTAGACGGGGCTTTCCGGAAAGACAAAGCGCCGCCCCACCACCGTTCCTCCTTCCCACTTAGTGGGTAAGGAAGCAAGCGGGGTGAGGCGGCGTTGTTTGTCTGCGACGGTTTTACTTATCGCGCAGAGTCTGGCCCAGCTCGTGGACCTGAATCATATTGGTGTTACCAGAGATTCCAGGAGGGGTACCGGCGATGACGACGATCATGTCGCCTTCCTTGTACTTATCCATTCCCAGCAGAGCCTCATCAATGGCGGCCATCATGTCATCGGTGGACTCGACCGAATCACTCAAGAAGGTCTCTGCACCCCAGGTCAACGCCAGCTGCGAGCGCACCGCCGGGTACGGGGTGAAGGCAAGGAGCGGCAGCGCGGAGTGCAAACGAGCCACGCGCTTCGCGGTATCACCGGAGGTGGTGAAGGCGACGATGGCCTTCGCATTCAGGCGCTCAGCAATATCGCGTGCGGAGTAAGACACAACACCGCGCTTGGTGCGCGGAACGTGCGACAGCGGAGGAACCTGGCCGCCCTGCTCAGCATTCGTCACGATGCGGGACATCGTGCGCACAACATTGTGCGGGTCGATGCCGACGGAGGTCTCACCGGAGAGCATGACGGCATCAGCACCATCGAGCACTGCGTTAGCCACGTCGGAGGCCTCCGCGCGAGTCGGGCGCAGGTTGGAGATCATGGAATCGAGCATCTGCGTTGCCACGATCACCGGCTTGGCATTCTCACGCGCGATCTGGATAGCGCGCTTCTGGAACAGCGGAACCTGCTCCAGCGGGACCTCGACGCCAAGGTCACCGCGCGCAATCATGATGGCATCGAAAGCCAAGACGATGGATTCAAGGGCATCGACCGCCTCCGGCTTCTCGAGCTTCGCAATAACCGGAACGCGGCGGCCTTCCTCATCCATGATTTCGTGGACCTTGTCCACATCGGCTGGGGAACGAACAAAGGACAGAGCGATCATGTCCACGCCGAGCTTCAATGCGAAGCGAAGGTCAGCAATGTCCTTCTCCGACAGCGCCGGCACAGAAATGTCCATGCCTGGGAGGGACACGCCCTTGTTATTGGAGACCGGTCCGCCCTCGGTGACCTCACAAACAACGTCATTGCCGTCGACTTCCTTGCAGACGACGGCGACCTTACCGTCGTCGATCAGCAGGCGGTCACCCGGCTTCGCGTCCTGCGCCAGGTTCTTGTAGGTGGTGGACACGCGGTCGTGCGTACCTTCTACGTCATCAACGGTGATGCGGACGATTTCGCCATCCTTCCACATCTCTTCACCGTTGACGAAGCGACCCAGACGAATCTTCGGTCCCTGGAGGTCCGCCAGGACGCCGACTGCCTGGCCGGTCTCATCGGTAGCCTCACGGACCCAGCGGTAGTTCGCCTCGTGGTCCGCATGCTCGCCGTGGGACATGTTTAGACGCGCCACGTTCATGCCTGCTTCAACGAGGCCAAGGATTCCTTCCTTGCTTGCTACAGCAGGACCCAACGTACAAACAATTTTGGTTCTTCTATCCAACATGGAGTGCCTTATTCACATCGGGAGTTTCTAACGGTTCCCAAACTACCCCGCTTTGCTGGTCTCGGCCACCACGAATGAAGCTCACACCATGTTTTGACCCTCGAATCAGGCTTCCCCGGTGGCTGTTGCAGCCCCTTCCGATTCGGCAACAACCGGGAATAACCGGGCACATCTGGGCATTTTGTGTCCATGCTCCCGAAACTCGAGACTCTCGGTCAAGGCGTCTTAAAACATTGTGTGATCCCGGCTACTTCCCGAAGCCTCAGCGCGTGAATCTGTCGCTAGGCGCTGCGACTGTCACCTTTGTGAGTCAGCGACTCCTGCACTGTCACCGACGTCGGCGGCACGGGCCGGGTCCACCTCTTCTGGTGTTTCCTGGCCGCGCGGCAGCCGGAAGTACACGATGAGCGCTACAACAAAGCAGACCACTGACACGATGACGTTGACACGCAGACCAAAGATGAGCGTGGCATCGTCAGCACGCATGTTTTCTACAACGAAGCGCCCCGCTGTGTATCCGGCGACGTACAGCGCAAACACACGACCACGGCCGAGCTTGAATGCCTTGTGGGCCCACAGCAGGAACACGCACACCGCCACGTTCCACAGCAGCTCATAGAGGAATGTCGGATGCACCGAGGCGATTACTTCCCCGGTCGAGCGCCCACTGATCGGCGCGTATTCACCGCTTTCATTCACACGATAATAAATGTCGAGAGCCCACGGGACGGTGGTCTCACGACCATAGAGTTCCTGGTTGAACCAATTTCCTAGGCGGCCAATAGCCTGCGCCAATATGAGTCCAGGCGCGACGGCATCCGCAAACGGCCCCACAGGGATGCCCTTGACTTTGAACATGAGCCACACCGCGACCGCGCCCAAGGCCACCGCTCCCCAAATACCTAGTCCACCGTTGGTGATTTTCAGCGCGTCGAGAGGATCACACGTGGAGCAGAAGTACTTATCATTATCCGTAATCACGTGATAGAGGCGGCCGCCAATGATGCCGGCTGGGATCACTACCAAGGCAGCATCCCAGACCACATCCGGGTTTCCACCCCGGGCGGTATAGCGGCGCAGAGTCATCCACAGCGCAACGAGGATGCCGGCGATAATGCACATGGCATACGCACGAATAGGGACTGGTCCGAGATGCCACACGCCTTGTGGCGGAGAGGGAATGTTGGCGAGGTAGTAAATCTGCACGGGAAATAGTGTGCCTGAAAAAGACGGCCACTACAACGCGCTTAGCTTCTGCGCGAAGGGCACGCCGGATGCTGGCCGGCGGCCACTAAGGAGCGGGCCAAAGCCATCGGGTCCTGGGCCGCCATAATGGACTCACCGACGAGGATGGCATCGGCTCCCTGCGAGGCATAGGACAACACGTTACGCGGACTATTAACGCCGCCCACCGCAATACGTGTGATGCTCTCAGGAAGACCCGGTGAAATAGTAGAAAAGGCCTCCCGATTAAGTGCATCGGAGGCCAAAGACCACGCATTGATGGCCACGACAGTACCCCCTGCTTTGATAACGCGATCCACCTCAGCGCACGTGCGCACTTCAAGGATGGCTGTCATTCCAAGGGACTCCACGCGGTCGAGGAGCGACTCGAGGCGAGCCTGATCAAGCAACTCCACCTGCAAAGGAATCGCATCCGCCCCATAACAGCGCGCTTCATGAATCTGATAAGGATCAACAATGGTGTCGCGGCACAGCATAGGAATGTCGATTGCAGCGCGGGCAACACGCATGTCCTCCAGGGAACCATGAAAGCGACGCCTGTCTGTCTGGCAGGCCATGACGTGCACGCCTGCTTCCTCCAGCTTTCGTGCCAGGGCCGCGACGGAGTGCGGTCCGTCTAGGTGGACGATCTCTCCACCATAAGGCACGGCGCGCTTGATTTCGGTGATGATAGAACATCCTGAACGTAATAGGGCCTGTGCGGTATCGCGCGGTGCGTCCATGTCTCGAGACCGCGCTTTAACTTCCTTGAAGGGGACGCGCGCCTCCCGTGCGGCTACATCAGCTAGTACGCCGGCCACAAGGTGATCGACGGCAATCGGGGTAGGCATGGAGCACCTCCCTTCCCCGAAGGAAACTCAAAGAAAGAAACAGGGGCGTTTGAGATCACACTTAGGCTAGCGCGCCCTTGCCTCTAACAAGAAATCCGGGGCACCCGATTCCGTGCTAGGACCACTACATGAAGCGGGACATGCAGCCACGGCTCACGCCGCTGCCATGCCTAGGTCGACCGGGGATCGGTGGGGTCAATATCGGCATCGAGGGCATCCCACATCACACGGCCGGAGTCCTGGGTGGTTTCGAGGTCTTCCTGGAGGCGTTCCTGGCGTACCGCCGGGGTTTCATATTTGGCGGAGCGGGGCTTATCCGCCCCCGGATTGCTCGCCACCATAACCGCACCGAAGAGGGCAAGCGCCGCACCGGCGATAGCAAGCACGGGGCCAGCGGTCGACGCATCAGCGGTGAGGACAGTGGCCCAATCCGAAATGGTTGCGGAATCCACGGAGGTATCGTTCGTTCCTCCCTGCAGCAGCTCTTGAGCACGCTCCGCCTCGGGGCCGGCAGTCAACAGCGCAACCGGGCGCCATCCGGCAGCCGCCGCGGCGAGTGCGGTGAGGACAGAGACAATTCGACGGCCCGTGCGCCGCAGCGCAAAGGCTGCCACACCGCCAGCGAGAACCACGACGCTGAGTGCAATGAGCTCGAGGGACCACAAGGAACCAGATAATTCCACAACACTCGAACCGGCCTTATCGTCTTCGACCGCCGCCGTCACCCACGTCATGCGGGAAGACAGCCACAACAGGATGGCGCCGACGAACATCAGCACGGGTCCGATGCGTTTAGCTCCACTGTGCTTTGCTTCAGTGCGCTTAGCCATTGTTCTCCTCTCCAAAGAGATCGCGTGCATCGAAGCACGTCCGGTCCCCGGTATGGCACGCGCCGCCGTGCTGACGCACGGTCAGTAAGACGGTGTCTCCATCGCAATCTAAGCGCGCACCCACCACCTCTTGGGTATTGCCGGACGTCAGACCCTTAATCCAATACTCGCGGCGCGAGCGTGAATAGTAGGTTCCACGACGCGTCGCCAACGTATAGGCCAAGGCATGATCATCCATCCATGCCAGCATGAGCACTTCTCCGCGCTCCGATTGCACAATGGCCGGAACCAAACCCGCCTCGTTGCGCTTAAGCTGCTGAGCAATCTCTTCACTCAGCTCATAGTCCCCTACGGCCTCCGAATCGGTGCTTCTGTGCCCGCTGCTTTCATTGTGTACCTTCACTGGCGGACCTCCTTCCCTGCTGCCGCAAGTGCCTCTTTAACCTCAGAGATCTCTACCTCGCGGAAGTGGAAGATGCTGGCCGCGAGCACGGCATCTGCCCCGGCATCAACAGCCGGTGGGAAATGCTCGGCCCTACCCGCTCCGCCGGAGGCGATGATCGGCACGGACACCGCCGCACGCACCGCCTCGATCAATTCGATGTCGAAGCCCGCCTTGGTGCCGTCTCCATCCATGGAGTTCAGCAGAATCTCACCAACCTCTAGTTCCTCACCGCGCTTGGCCCACTCCACGGCGTCGAGGCCTGCCGAGCGCGTTCCACCATGTGTGGTGACCTCAAAGCCGCTGGGAAAATCTTTCGCGCGGCGAGCATCCACCGAAAGCACAATGCACTGGGAACCAAAGACATCCGCCAGTTCGCGCAGCAACTCCGGGCGCGCGATGGCAGAGGAGTTTACAGAGACCTTATCCGCGCCGGCACGAAGAAGCTCGCGGACATCGTCCACCGACCTGACGCCACCGCCAACGGTCAACGGGATGAAGACTTGATCGGCCGTACGGCGCACCACATCGAGCATGGTGCCGCGGCCATCCTTTGATGCGGAGACGTCGAGGAAGGTCAGCTCATCAGCGCCCATGTGGCCATAGCGGGCAGCCAACTCCACTGGGTCACCGGCATCACGCAGGTTTTCGAAGTTCACGCCTTTGACCACACGGCCATTATCAACGTCAAGACACGGGATCACGCGCACGGCAAGTGCCATGGTGACCATCCTCCTAAAACTAAAGGTCAGATGAGAGGCAGTCCGTATGGAAACTGCCGAATACTAAAAACTACGTCCGGCTTCAGCGCCCAATTCCCACGCTGGGGTTTAGTGCCGGAGCCTAGCGCTCCCCACGAGGATTTCGGGCGATGGCATCCAGAATTGTGGCATGAACCTGCGGGGTTCCTCCCACAAAGCCCTTCGAGTTGGCGGTCCACTCATTTCCTTCTGGATCGCTCACGCGGCCACCGGCGGCCTTGATCATGAGCGCACCCGCCGCGTTATCCCATGGGTGCGGCGAGAAATTCACCGCCCCATCAAACACGCCTTGGGCCACGAAGGCATTGTCCAGCCCCACCGACCCAGTCATGCGGGGACGCAGCCCGGTCTCTCGGAGGTCCTTGAACAGATCGGTTGGCAGATGTGAGGAACAGCCCACATGACCGCGGGCCTCGTCGAAGCCCTGAGCCTCCTCGCCGCCCCCGAAACCGGTCGAGGGGCCGCCGCTGGTGCGCAGTGGCATGCCTTGTGCCGCGACGACGCGACGGTTTAGCAAAGGAAAATCTGCGACTGCGACGACGGGCTTCGCTTCGTGCAAAAGCGTGACAAGAATTCCGCAGCACGGATTTCCCGCAGAATAGTTCGCGGTTCCGTCCACTGGGTCCACGACCCAGATCGTCTCTTGGAGGTCTCCCCCGTATTCCTCGCCGAGCACCGGGATTCCGGTGAGCTGACTCAGCGTTTGACGCAACTGCTGCTCAATGACCAGATCTACCTCGGTGGCAAAGTCTCCCTCGCCCTTGAAACGCGCGGGCGCTGCGCCGAGGCCACTGCGGAAGAGATCATCAACGTGATCCACCGCTGCCTCCGCAAAGGCAACAAGCTCGCGTGGGTCCGACTCCGAAGTTCCTGTCATCGGGGCCATCGGCCTACCTCTCCTCGATCGGGTCGATGTATTCCTCTCCCGGCAGCGGGGTAACCTCTGCAACGGCAGCGAGAGCTTCCTCCAGCGTGAAGCGCTCCTCATAGAGAGCCTTACCGATGATGGCGGAATCAATTCCCTCATTTTCGTAGAGGGCCAATTCACGCAGATCATCCAGGGTGGAAATTCCTCCGGAAGCAGTGACCTTGGCTTCTGTAGCGGCCGCGACCTCACGCAACAACTCAATGTTGGGGCCCTGCAGCGTACCGTCCTTGGACACGTCCGTTACTACGAAGCGAGTACAACCAGCCGCATCGAGGCGTTCGAGGACCTCCCAGAGGTCGCCGCCGTCAGATACCCAGCCGTTACCTCGCGTCCGCCACTCGCCATCCACCAGGCGGACCGCCAAGTCCACTGCGATGCGGTCACCGTGTTCTGCCAGAGCCTTGGCAATCCAGTCAGGGTTCTCCAAAGCCGCGGTACCAATATTGACGCGGCGCGCACCGGTGGCGAGAGCTCGGGCCAGAGATTCATCATCTCGAATCCCGCCGGTCAGCTCCACGTTCAGGTCCACGCTTGTGGTGATTTCGGCGAGCAGTTCATGGTTGGATCCGCGGCCAAAAGCCGCGTCCAAATCGACTGCATGCAGCCACTGCGCACCCTGAGCCTGCCACTTCAGGGCAGCCTCACGCGGCGAGCCATAGGATTTCTCGGTTCCGGCCTCTCCTTGATCAAGGCGAACTGCCTGACCATCAACGACATCAACCGCGGGCAACAGTGTAAAACTCATGGTGGGTAGTCTACCTTTCACGCGGACTCTTTAAAGCGTTCCTATCCAGTTCTTCAGCAGCTGCGAACCAACGTCACCAGATTTCTCCGGGTGAAATTGGGTGGCCCACAATGCGCCATTGTCTACCGCAGCGACAAAACGGTCACCGCCATACTCCGACCACGCCACCTTCGGCGGCTCCGTAATCTCGGTCTCCAGCTCCCAGTTCCGCGCGGCATAGGAATGCACGAAATAAAAGCGATCCTCCGGGCTCACGCCTTCAAACATGCGGCTTCCGCTAGGAAGCTCCACGGTGTTCCATCCCATGTGCGGGAGGACGGGAGCCTGCAAACGGGTAACCTCCCCGGGCCACTCGCCGCAACCTTCGGTGTGCACGCCGTGTTCAGTGCCTGACTCAAAAAGAATCTGCATGCCTACGCAAATCCCCAAAACGGGGCGACCACCAGCCAATCGCTGACCAATGATTCGCGGCCCCTGTGCGGCGCGCAGACCCTCCATGCAGGCAGCGAAGGCCCCCACTCCGGGGACCAAAAGGCCATCGGCCTCTACCGCCTGTTTCGGGTCCGCGGTCACCGCGACGGTGGCACCGACCCTCTCCAGCGCGCGCACTGCCGACCGGACATTGCCAGCGCCATAATCCAGGACTACTACGTCGTGTGAGCTCATCGTGCTTCCTTTCCGGGTCTCCTCGGCCTTCTAATCATGCGCAGGCGGGTTTGGATGTCATTCAGCTCGCTCACGCGGGTCTTGCCCAAGGCGAGGTCAGCCGCAGACATGAGCAGGCCCACCGCGATGATGGCGGCGCCAGCGGCGAACGCGCCATAATAACCAGACATAGCCACGACGGCGCCGAGCACCGTCGAGCCAAGGCCCGTGCCGCCGTCGTAGAAAATATTCCACACCGCAGAGCCCTCCGAGAGGCGCTCGCGCGGGAGACGGTCGAACATCGACAACAGCGCCTCATTTTGCACGATGCCGAAACCCGCACCGTAGATGACCGTGCCAAACACAAGCAGCCATACTGACCATTCTTGCCACAGCACGGCGGCGATAAGCCCCACGCCTAAGACTGAAAAAGCCTGAGCGGGAATCATCAGCGTGCCTGGCTGGCCTACTCGGTCCGCCACCACACCGGCCACATAGCGCGCGATCATGGCCGAACCACCAATCACCGATAGCATGAGGCCGCCCAAGACAGCGCCGCGCTCAGGATCCAACTCACGCACCGCCGGAGAAATGAAGTTAGATGCCACGCCATAGCTCACGGAAAAACTCATCAGCGCCAGTGCTGGGACGAGCACGAGCTTCCACATCGGGGCGCGCGGGGTGGTGTCTGAGGGGTCCGGCGACCCCACTGGAGCGGCTTTGATTTGCGGCACCAGAATGCACGTGAAGAATCCTAGTAAGCCAAGACCAGCGGCCAGAAGATACACCGTGTTGTAGTTAAAGGCTGAAGCCACCGCGAGGCCCACAGGCAAGAAGGCCATTTGGGCTGCACCGATGAATAGGCCGAAAATTCCCGTGGCCTTACCCAGCAGGCGCCGTGGCGTGATTTCCGCGATGAGTGCGTTCTCCGCCACTGTGAGCGCACCGAAGCCTATACCGCGCAGAGCGGAAAAGCCTAGGGCGATCGGGGCTGCATCGCCCAGCATGTGCCCCAACGCCGGCAGCCCCAGCAACAGCGCCGCGGCCGCCATAATCGGGCGGTAGCCAAAGATGCGCAGCAGCATCGGTGTTGCCATTTGGGTAAGCACTGTGGCCAGCATGAACACGCCGGTCGTGGCACCAGCCAATGTCGCGGAACCGCCGGCATCCAGCACGGCCAGCGGCACCACGGGCAGCAAGACCGACCAAGCACCAAAAGCGGAAACCACCGCGATCATGGTTTCCTTAAAGCCAGCAACCTTCCATACGCTCTGAGGGGTCTTTTCTATCACTTCGCCGCCAATCCTGCTGAGAAGATGTCAAGGAACCAGACCAAGGCGGCAGTCACGGAGATCGCCGCGAGCGCACCCGCGACCACAGTCATCAGCACCGACCCGTTCTGGTATGCCGCCCACGCACCACCGACGAGCAACCCGGCGACCAGAAAGAGAACGAGAACCATTACATTCATAAGTCTTAGAGCGCTCCCTTCGTCGAAGGAACTCCGTTCACGCGCGGATCCCGCTCAGTAGCCTGGCGCAGAGCACGGGCCACTGCCTTATACTCGGCCTCCGTGATGTGATGCGGATCGCGGCCGTAACGCACGTTGACGTGCAAGGTCGTCGCCGAGTGCGTGGCAAAGGTTTCGAAGAAGTGTCGGTTGATAACCGTGGCGTAATGCCCACCGATAATCTGCCACTCCATATTCTCCGGCTCACCATTCATCACAAAGTAGGGACGCCCTGAGATATCGACGACGGCCTCCACCAGCGTTTCATCCATGGGGAGGAGCTGGGAGCCGAAACGGCGGATCCCGGACTTATCCCCCACCGCCTCCAGAAAGGCACGGCCCAGCACGATAGCAGTGTCTTCGACCGTGTGGTGAGCATCGATGTCAATATCGCCCTCAGCGTGAACGCGAAGATCGAAGGAGCCGTGGGTGCACACAGCGTTAAGCATGTGGTCAAAGAACGGCAGCCCCGTCGAAATATCCGCCTGGCCGGTGCCATCGAGGTTTATTTCTACAGAGATCTTTGTCTCCCCGGTGACGCGCTCTGCGCGGCCAATGCGGTCGCCATGGTCGTGACGTACAGCGTCGCCAGCACTCATTGCCCCACGCTCCTTCTTCAAGTCATGGGCCCACAATGTGGGCTCATTTCATCATCGTTTTTAGTTAGTCATCTCTACTGTATCTGCCAAGTCCGCCGCGGCCGAAAGGAAGGCATCATTCTCTTCAGGCAGACCAATCGTGGCGCGCAAGAGACCCGGTACACCGTTATCACGAATCAGGACATCGCGGTCCAGGAATCCTTGCCACACCGCGTGCTGATCGGCAAAGCGTCCGAAGGAGACGAAGTTGGATTCGCTGGGTACGACGTAGTATCCGAGCTCCTTAAGCCGTGCGACAACCCGGTCCCGCTCCGCCGATAGTTTGGCCACAGTTCCCAAGGTCTCTTCCTTATGCGCAAGGGCAACGGTGGCCGCGATCTGGGAGAGAACCGACAGGTGATAGGGCAAACGAACGAGCATGACGGCTTCCACGAACACCGGATCTGCCACGAAATAGCCCAAACGTCCGCCGGCGAAGTCGAAGGCCTTGGACATCGTGCGCGAGACCACGAGCTTGGTCGGATATTTCTCCAGCAGCGTGGTCGCAGAAGGCGAAGGCGAGAATTCCATGTAGGCCTCGTCCACGATGACGATGCCCGGCGCGGCCTGCACGATTTTCTCCACTACATCGATCGGGGTGACATCACCGGTGGGATTGTTCGGGGTGGTGATGAAAACGACGTCGGGGCGGTGCTTGGCAACGGCCTCCAACGCCTCCTCCTCATCAATACAGAAATCCGCATCGCGTGGGCAGGAGATGAATTCGGTTTGGGTGCCCGCGCATAGGATGGGGTGCATCGAATAGCTCGGTGTAAATCCTAGCGCGCTTCGCCCCGGCCCGCCAAAGGCCTGCAGCAGCTGCTGCAGAACCTCATTGGAGCCGTTAGCTGCCCAGACGTTCTCCACGCTGACAGCCACCCCGGTCTGCTCACTGACGTACTCCGCCAGTGCCGTGCGCAGCTCCACGGCATCGCGCTCTGGGTAACGGTTGAGCTGACGCGCGTGCTTCTCGACGGCCGCCACCATGTCCTTCACCAGCGCCTCCGAGGGCGGATAGGGGTTCTCGTTGGTGTTGAGCTGGTTGGTCACCGTCAGCTGCGGGGCTCCATAGGCGCTGGAGCCGCGCAATTCTTCGCGAAGGGGAAGATCCTTCAACTCAGCCATTGCTTAAGCCTCTTCTTTCTGGGTATCGGTGTCATCAGCGAATCGTGCCGCAATTGCTTCACCATGGGCGGGCAAGTCTTCTGCAGTGGCGAAGGCAATGACATTCTGAGCTACCTCGCCGAGTGCCGCGCGGTCGTACTCGATGAGGTTGACCGGCCGTAGGAAGGTGTGCGTCGACAGCCCGGCGCTAAACCGCGCGGTTCCCGAGGTAGGCAAAACGTGGTTGGAGCCGGCGGAGTAATCACCGAGCGGTACGGGCGAGTATTCACCAACGAAGATCGCGCCGGCGTGGCGGATACGCTCCGCAACTGCCCGGGCATTCTTTGTGTGTACCTCCAAGTGCTCAGCGGCATAGGCGTCCGCGACAGCGATACCTGTCTCGAGGTCGTCGACCAGGACGATGCCGGACTGTTCTCCGCGCAATGCCTCAGCTGCGCGCTCGGCGTTGGCTGTGGCGGTATAGCGCTGAGCTACCTCCGCATTCACCGCAGCGGCAAAGTCCTCAGAATCGGTGATGAGCACGGAGGCAGCCATGGGATCGTGCTCCGCCTGGGAAATGAGGTCATAGGCCACGTAGACGGGGTTAGCGGTCTCATCGGCCAGGATGGCGATCTCGGTAGGACCAGCTTCTGCATCAATGCCCACCACTCCCTGCACCGCGCGCTTAGCGGCAGCAACAAAGACGTTGCCGGGGCCGGTGATGATATCGACAGGCTCCAGAGCTTCTTCACCCGTGGCGGGTTCATCATCGCCGTAGGCCAGAAGCGCGATGGCTTGCCCGCCGCCGACGGCCCAGACATCATCCACGCCCAGCATGTGGCACGTGGCGAGCACCGTCGGGTGTGGCAGCCCACCGAATTCCTTCTGCGGCGGAGAAGCCACGACCATCGCCGCAGCGCCCGCTTCTTGGGCGGGGACGGCATTCATAATGACTGAAGACGGATACACTGCCTTGCCGCCCGGGACGTAGAGCCCTACCCGCTCGATGGGCTGGAAGACCTCGGTGACCGTCGCGCCTGGCGCCAGTGTCGTCGTGTGCGAAGCCGGCTTCTGATCAGCGTGAACGGCGCGCACGCGCGCGATAGATTCTTCGATGGCTGCTCGCACACTCGGGTCCAGTTCCTCGGCAGCCTTCTTCATCTCCTCCTTAGATACTCGCACTGCGGCGGGGCGGACTCCGTCGAATTTTTCGCCGAAATCGAGGGCCGCCGCCGCACCACCCTCGCGGACTTTCTCCACCATGGAGATGACGGTGCCCATCACTGAGGACACGTCCGTTCCCCCTCGCGGCAGGACTCGGCGCAGCCGGGAGGTGGTGAGTTCCTCTCCACGCAGGTCGATGGTTCGTAGCATGCTCAGACCCCTTTTATAATATGCAGCGGTTTCTATACCTTCCCATTACTATACCTGGACCGAAAAGCCAGCGAGCTGGCAGGTAGGGGTTATAGAATGTGCCACTAGTAACACATTCCGGGACCCCGAATCGGTGAAGGGAGGCGGCGAGATGAGCAACGGCGCCGATGGCCTGGACAGCCAGCCTCCTTCCAACCTGCTTGCCCGCGTCGAAAACCTCGCACACCGCGAAAGCCTCGATTGCATTCGGGTCACCGCACACGAGCTCCTCTTCCCTCACCCACCGCTTGGGGAAACCCGCGCTTTCATGGACACCGAGGGCGAACCAATCCTGCGTTTCTACACCACCCATCACGGCGTTCTAGGTTTCGGCGACATTCCTGCTCTCAGTGAATTCGTCAATGACTGGAACCATGACTGCCTCTCGCCACACCTCATCCTCAACTATTCGGCACCTACCGCGGTAGAGGTGTGGGGGCATTCCTTCCTCGTGGTTCACCAGAAACCTACAACATCCCAGCTTTCCGCTTCGGTTCTGCCAGCACTCCACAACGCCGCGGCCTGCCTCGAAGAATTGGCCGATCACTTCCCCGTTCTCACGCTTCCCCGCCCAACGGCTCCGGAAGAAGAAACAGAACTCGACGGCCCCGTCGCCGACGTCGACACCGCTCGGCTCGGGGAACTCTTGCCGGCCCTCGGAATTACACGCTTCCAGGCGGATGCTGACGAGGCCGTCTATACCTGGATCAATGATGTCCTCTTTGCTTTCGCCATCGATTCCGGCCCCAGCCTCATCATCAAAGGCCATTGGGATCCCAACCTCGCGGGCAGCGAGTTCTCCAAAATCTTCCTCATTTGCAATGACTGGAACCGGACCAATCACTCAGCCTCCGCCTTCTGCCACTCAAACATTGATGGGTTGCAGGTACGCATCGATTACGCGGTTATGACGGGTGCCGGGCTTTCCGACGCCCAATTGATCACCGCCCTCGGCCGCGGCATCAAACATGTACTCCACGGCATCGATGACATCTCACGGGAGGCGGTAGGCTCCTCCCCCGTCGCGTGGCCCTAGCGCGCCGTCGACCGGCACCTCATTTCCTTCCGAATCCCTCTCGCTCACAGCATCGCAAGGCGAATCGATGAATAGCGCGGACCAGTAGGCAAACATGGCCATAAACGGCCCTACCAGCCAGGCACTACCCGGCGAGAATTTCGGCACAAACTCTACATACTCTCCGGGATTCTCGGGAATATTAGTGGCGGTGGCTCCACCGAAGACATAAAAGGATGCCGCGCCAGCCAGAGCAGCCAGAGCCACCCACAGCAGTACGCCGACGCCACGGTAGCGCTCACCTCGCATGTAGGCAGTAGCCCCCAGGGCCGCGCTGAGAACTCCGGTGATCAGTACGAAGGTGATATAGGAATCAAATTGCACGTCGGCAACGTTGCTCAAGGCGTAGCCGCCATCATCAACCCGGTGCCCCTTGAGAGCTGGACGCCACAGTCCCCACGCGGCGCCGGCTGCAGAGAATCCAAAGAGTGCTAACGCGAGCAACCCCGCGCCGAATCCAATGGCGCGGGGTATGCGAAGGCTAGGAGCACGCAGTCCAGGCACGATACTCTCTAGCCGCAGAAGGTCCAGTTACCGTTCTCACGCTTGAAGCGCATGGTGGAGCTATCCATGCCCTGGCTGGTGTTAACGTTCACAGTCGCGGAAGCATCGTCACCGTTAACCACAACATCGTTGATGGACTCAACACCGGTCTTGGACCAGTCAAAACCATCCATCTGGGAGGTATCCTGGCCCGCTGCCGCCATCATGTCCTTGAGCTGGTTCATCGGAACATCCGGAACCTGGTTGTAATCAACCTGATCGAGGCCGGAGTTCGGATCGTTGCGGATAGCCGCGCAGGTGTGCTCCGGGAGGTACTTCACAAAGGAACGCATGGTCTGCTGCTCATACATACCGCGTACTAGGGTGTTAATACCGTCGATATCCTCCTGGCTGGCAGCTTCACCCTGAACCGGTTCGACCTTGGGCATGTTCTGGAAAGGATCAGCGCCTTCTTCGAAGGGGTTGGCCAGAGTCTGGTTAGCAGCCTCGGGGTTCTCTCCCTCCGGCTTGGCAGCTTCGTCCTTATTCTCTTCGCCGTCCTTCTTGTCCTCCCCCTCCTTCTTCTCCTCAGAAGTCTTCTCTTCCGTCTTCTTCTCAGACGTCTTTTCCTTAGACTTCGTAGTCGTGGTGGTCTTTGCCGCAGAGGACGCAGTGTCACCTGCATTCTCATCATCGGAACCACAAGCAGCCAAGGAAAGCGGCGCAACGAGTGCAACAGCAATGAGGGACTTCTTGGCAGGTGTCAGAAAAGACAAGGGATACTCCTAAATATATAGAGAGCGATAGGTTAAACCACGCTGGGCGCGGTGTTTGCTCTGTTTGCTCTTGGGCAACTCACATAACCTTAACAAGCGCTGTTTGAAGAATTCATATTCTACACCTTGAAGCTTCCTGTGAGCCTCACGAGGGTTTTCTCTTGCCGCGTAGAGTTGGTCGTGTGCACCTTTCTCGCGACGCTATCGTTTCCACCGCCCTTGAGCTTTTGACCCAATACGGCCTTGCTGATGTCACTATGCGCCGAGTCGCCACCAACCTCGGAGTCGCACCCGGCGCGCTGTACTGGCACGTGGCCAACAAACAATCACTGATCGCCGCCATGACCGCAGAAATACTCGCTCCCGTCACCGGGGAAAGCACGGCGGAGCTGGTCAGCTCGCTGCACAATGAGCTGCAACGCTGGCGCGATGGAGCTGAAGTGGCCATCGCCGGAGCATCCTTCCCTGAGTCCTCAGCGAGCGCTGACGTGGAAAAGCTATTCACCAAGGCACTGCAGAAGGAGGCACCCGATGCCTCGCCGGAGGATAGAGCCGTCGCCGCCCGCACTCTGATCCACTACACGCTGGGCGCTACTTTCATGGAGCAATCCCGCGAACAGCTCAGTGGGGCAACTCCAGGCGGGACGTCGCCAAGCACAGCGTCTACAGCTTCCGAGACCACGCCGGTGGACGCCACCTCGGTGCGCGCAGCGGAGCTGATGGTCGCCGGCTTAAGATCACTGCGAAGCGATCACATGCATCAGAATTGACTAAGCTAAGCCTCATGACTGAGACCCGTGCTGACCTAACGCCATCTCGCCAGGTGTGGCCTGGTTCCCCCTCCCCGCTCGGCTCCACCTATGATGGAGCCGGTACTAATTTTGCTATCTTTTCCGAAATCGCCGAGAAGGTTGAGCTCTGCCTCATTGACCAGGACGGTAACGAAGAACGCATCGAATTAACTGAGATCACCGCACACGTCTGGCACGCCTACCTCCCGAACGTCAGCCCCGGGCAGCGCTATGGATACCGCATCCACGGCCCTTATGAGCCAGAAAATGGTCTGCGCTGCGATCCCTCAAAACTTCTTGTCGATCCTTATGCTCGCGCCTTCGACGGCGACTTTGACGGGGATCCCTCGCTGTACTCCTACGATATCTTCGCAGAGGAACCCGGCAGCGGCCGCAACCAGGATGACTCCTTGGGCCACACCATGCTCTCGGTGGTCATCAACCCGTTCTTCGAGTGGCACGGCGACAACCGCCCGCACACCCCGGATAACGAAACAATTATCTACGAAGCCCACGTCAAGGGCATGACAATGACACACCCGGATGTGCCGGAGGAGCTGCGCGGCACCTACGCCGGTATGGCACACCCAGCGATCATTAACTACTTCAAGGACTTGGGAGTGACGGCCGTCGAGCTGCTGCCGGTTCACCAGTTCTTACAGGATGATCGCCTGCGCCAGCTGGGCCTGCGCAACTACTGGGGTTATAACACCTTCGGGTTCTTCGCCCCGCATGCTGACTATGCCTACGCCAAGAAGCCTGGCGAGGTGGTCGCTGAGTTCAAGGCCATGGTTCGTGCCTTCCATGAGGCCGGAATCGAGATCATCCTCGATGTGGTCTACAACCACACCGCCGAAGGCAACCACATGGGCCCCACCATCGCCTTCCGCGGCATTGATAACCACGCCTACTACCGCTTGGTTGATGACAACCCCGAGCACTACATGGACTACACCGGTACCGGTAACTCCCTGAATGTCCGTCACCCGCACTCCCTCCAGCTGATTATGGATTCGCTGCGTTACTGGGTGACGGAGATGCGCGTGGATGGCTTCCGGTTCGACCTCGCGTCCACTCTGGCGCGCGAACTCGATGATGTGGATAAGCTCGCCACTTTCTTCGATTTGGTCCAGCAGGACCCGGTGGTCTCCAAGGTCAAGCTCATCGCCGAGCCCTGGGACGTGGGCCATAACGGCTACCAAGTTGGCAACTTCCCGCCCATCTGGAGCGAATGGAACGGCAAGTACCGCGATACCGTCCGTGATTTCTGGCGCGGGGAGCCGGCGACAATGGGTGAGTTTGCCTCACGCCTGACTGGTTCCTCCGATCTCTATGCCAACAACGGCCGCCGCCCCACCGCGTCTATCAACTTCATCACCGCGCACGATGGCTTTACGCTTCGTGATTTGGTGTCCTATAACGAAAAGCACAATTCCGAGAACGGTGAAGACAATCGCGACGGTGAGTCCCACAACCGCTCGTGGAACCATGGCGTGGAAGGGCCGACTGACGACGAAGAGATTAAAAAGCTCCGGCGCCGCCAGGTCCGCAATTTCCTCACTACCCTCCTGCTATCCCAGGGCACCCCGATGCTGTGCCATGGTGATGAGCTGGGCCGCACCCAAGACGGCAATAACAACGTGTATTGCCAGGACAACGAGATTTCCTGGATCGATTGGTCGATGTTGGAGCAGGAAAAGAACGTCGCCATGCACGGCTTTACCAAGCGCCTGATCAACATCCGCAAGAACCACCCGGTGTTCCGCCGCCAGCGTTTCTTGGCTGGTGGCCCCTTTGGCTCTGAGGTGAAAGATCGCGATATTGCCTGGCTCGTGCCCTCCGGCAAACTCATGACCCCGCAGGACTGGGATTTTGAGTTCGGCAAGGCCCTCATGGTCTATCTCAACGGTAACGCGATTACGGAAACCACTGCCCGCGGTGAACGCATTACGGATGATTCCTTCATCATGATTTTCAACGCTCACCACGAAGACATCGAGTTCACGCTGCCCAAGAAGGACCTGGGTGCTAGTTGGAGGCTCATCGTCGACACCTCTGATTCTGGTGGCTATCCGGACGAGGAGAAGCTCATCGCAGCCGAAGGTTCCATCGTGGTACAGCCGCGCACAACGCTGATCCTGCGCCAGACTGAGCCCCCAGTTTTCGACGACAGCGGTGACTCTGCGCAATCCGCTGCCACGGCAAAAGAAAGCGATAGATAGACTGCACTCCACCGTCTGCTGTCCACCATTAACCCCGTCCTTGAAAGGAAACCGTGTCCTATACCGCCCACGGTGCTGTCATTGATGTCACCACCGATGCACTCACCGTCCAACGCTCCCAGCTAGCCGCTTCCCTTGGCGCCCCAGCCCGCGAGGCTCTCTCCTTAGCTGATGCCACGGGCGTGGAGTGCACGGAACCAACGGAGACAGGATTTGGGCAGGTCATAGTGCGCGGCACGAGCGATTCTGCAGGGACCGTTGGGGACACGATCATCCGCTTCGCCCCCGGCCAAGACGCGGCCGCATTCGCCCGCGCGGTTGAGGCAGCGCTGCGCGGCGAAGCACCGGCTGCCAGCAGTGGTGTGCAGGGGCTCAACTTCACCGCCGTCGATGTGGAAACCGCCAACGATAACTGGGGCTCGGTCTGCCAGATCGGTGCGGTCCGCTTCCGCGATGGCGAAGAGACCGAGTCCCGCACGTGGCTGTGCACTCCCCCACCGGGGCTCGAGCACTTCGACGAGGTCAACATCAGCATCCATGGCATCACAGCGGAGGACGTCGCTGATACTTTACCTTTCGCTGATGCCGCCGCCGAGCTCTTCGAGTTCCTCGGCACAGACACGCTAGTAGCCCACAACGCGCAATTCGATTCCACGGCCCTGCGCAGTGGCCTCAAGAAGGCCGACGCGCCGGTGCCAGAACTTCGCTTAGCGTGTTCCCTGGCACTGGCCCGCGACGCCTCCCGTGCAGGCGTCATCGACGTGGCCAACCATAAACTTCCCACCGTTGCCTCCTACCTCGGTGCCGAGGATTTCCGCCATCACGAGGCCACAGCCGACGCCCGCGCGGCGGGCGAGATTGTCAGTGCCCTAGCGCAGCGCTTTGGTCACTCCGGAAGCATTGAAGACTTGTTCACCACCCGTGATTTTGCGCTGGGCACGTTGAGCGAGGACTCCGTCATCCCGGTCCTGCGCGCCAACACCGCTCCCCTCTCCGCTGCCGACTTGGGCGCTGGTACGGATTTCCGCGACAAGACACGCATGGCGGGTACAGCCTCGGGCTCGAAGAAGAAGGGCTCCGCCGCTAAGGAGCGCCGTGGTGCAGCCCCGTGGCAATCCGTATCCACTCCGGACACCATCCCGGATCCCAATCCTGATGCGGATCCGGAAGGCGCGCTATTTGCTCAGAATGTCACTCTCACCGGTGACTTCGAGCCTTTCGACAAAGGCCTTTTGTGGTCCAAGATTGCTGAACGCGGCGGCCAGGTGGGCAAGAATGTCACGAAGAAGACCACCATCCTGGTTGTGGGCCAGTGGGCTACCAAGACCTCTAAAGAAAAACGCGCTGAGGAGCTGCAAGGCAAAGGCCAGGACATCGCGATCTGGCAGACGGACAAGCTGTTAGAGGAGCTGCAGCTTGATGAGGCTCCGCCGTTCTAACCTGCGTAGCTCTTGAGCACGGAGGCGCTAGAACATCAAGGCTCTAGCGCGTGGTGGGTTTTCTACGAACTAGTGGGAACCTGTGGGCATAAACCCCAGTCCAATAAGGGCAAGGAATCTGCACTTGCCTACCTTTCGGAGTAAATCCACCATGACCATCGCGCTGCCCACCTCCCTCCGCATCGACCACCTGCTCCCCTCGCTCTGCCCGAGCGAGGAGCTCAACGGAATCAAGCTCTGTGATGATGGCTTCGGTGATTCACCTGCTAGCCTCCAGCTATCGCGGACGCTATCGATGTCCTTGGTCCACGGCACAGGCACCGAAGCCAAGCGCGTGAGCCAGCGCGCTGTGGACGATATGGGTTTGACCGTGCGCCAAGCTTGGGATGCTGCCGCGCTGAATCTGCAACGCCGCGCACTGACGCAGCAGGGGCTGCGCTTCTTTACCCGGCCTGCCGAACTCGGACTGGGTAGAACGGAAAAGGGCCTAGAGGTGCGGGTGCATCGCTGCGCTGTCTCGTCGTGGTTGGCTCACCCGCAGGCCTTCGTTATCCTGGACAATCATTTGCAGCGGCTTAGCCAGGCTCGGAGTATTACCTACCTCGTGCCTGATGCGCACACTCTCTACGCGCTGCTCAACATTTCCCCGCAGCGCGCCACGGAACTGGCCTACCGCGCGGCCGAATTGCGCCCGCGCCATCGACCACCGCTGAGCTTGCAACCACTAGTATTAGCTAACGGCTTTCCATTGGAGGTGTAGACACACCTCCATACTTCCTCCGCCGTGGCCGAAAGGAGTCACGTTCTTAAGATGGCTGAATCATCCATGTCCCGCCTGAGCAACCAGTACCATTCCTGGGTACACGCGCATCCTACCGCGGCGCAGGATTTCCGCGATGCCATCGAGGACTTGCTTAACGACGCCGGCATTATCTTTGACCGCGTAGCGACCCGCGTGAAGCTGTGGCCTTCTCTCAAGGCGAAAGCGAAGAAGCGCCGCGACAACGGCGAGCTGATGTACCCGAAGCCGTGGGAAGATATCCACGATGTTTTGGGGGTGCGAATTACCGTCTTCCACTCCACGGTTATCCCGGAAGCTCTAGAGGTTTTGGGAGAAACCTTTACCGTGCTGCGCTCGGTGGACAAGGCGGCGGAAACGCGGATTTCTGGTGGTTTTGGTTATGGCTCGCACCATTTGGTGCTGACGGTGTCCGAGGACAGCGCCGCCACGCTGGAGGAACTTGAGCCTTATATCGGCTGGACCTTCGAGATTCAAATCCGCACCGTGCTACAACACGCTTGGGCGGAATTTGAGCACGATATCCGGTACAAGCAGGGCCCGAACCCGCCTTCCCCGCAGGTGGATCGCCTCTTCACACTGGCTGCGGGCCTGATTGAGCTGGCGGACCAGCAATTCGATGAAATCGCCGCACTCAAAGCCCCCAGTTCTGAGGCAGGCGATGACGTGGAAATTACAGCCGAGACCCTCCCTGGTGTCCTCGCCATTATTCTGGGCAGCCGCTTCCCTCGTTCACGCTCGGAGCATTATCGCTTCCTTGCCGAGTTGCTCGACAACAACGGCATCACACGCTTGAGCCAGCTCAAGCAGCTGCTCGACGATGACGCCATCGCCCACGTACACGATGCCATGCGCTACCGCTTCCGCCCGGGCCAGGTCAGGCTTATCGACGACTTGCTGCTCAACAAATTCGGTGCCCAGCACATCGAAGCCACGGCCGAAGCCGGTGACCGCAAAGACCGCAAGCGCCGCTTGAATGCTCGGCTGAAGGCCTTAAAGAACTTCCGAAATAATTAGCGGAATCCACCGCGGAATTTCTCCATCTGCCGGCGCTCCTTCTTCGTCGGGCGGCCAGCACCGCGCGGGCGGACCGGGACGGAGGGCATAAATTCCTTCGGCGGTGGCGGCGGGGCGTGGTCGATGTAGCAAGTGCGCGCAATCGGGGCGCCGACGCGCTTGGACACGGTGGCGAGCACCTCAAGGTCATGCTCGTGGTGGTTGCGCCACACGCGCACGCGGTCGCCAGGAACGACCTGCTGCGCGGGCTTAGTGGCGTTGCCGTTGAGTTTGACGTGCCCGGCGCGCACCGCCGTGGCGGCCTCCGAGCGGGTCTTGAACATGCGCACGGACCAAACCCAAGCATCAATGCGTACGGGCCGCCCGTCGGGCTGATTCACCATGGGCTTTTATAGGTTGTGGTTCTCGTTCACGATCTTCTGGATTTTGACCCAGTTGTACGCGCCACCCACCACGGCCACGATGAGACCAATCGCCATCCAGGTCCAGAATCCGGTGAGTGCCCAGCCTAGGAGGACACCGCCGGCGACGCCGCCCACGACGCAGATAGCGCCGTTGCGTGCGTGGGTGCGCACGGCTTGCTTGCGTTGCTCAATGGGGTTGTTGGGGCGTCGCTGCATAGTCATGGGGCTTATTCTACATGGCCAAAAACTCGCGGCCTTCTCGCGGCCTTAAAGCTCCACCCAGGCAGTTCCAGCTTCCTTCGGCTCTACCCCACCCTGGGTCAGCGCGGCGAGCGTCGCCGCAAGCTCCTCCTCACCGCCGGGTTCCACAGACACGGTGAAAGTCACCGCTTGGGCGTAGGCGGTATCCACCATGTCCACACCCCGGTTGCGTAGCTCTGCCTCTAAGCGACCGGCGTCCGCGTGGGAAACCTCGACGGTATAGAGCTCGCGTAGGGCACGCGTGACGGGCTCAACCTGCTCCATCGTCTCGCTGACGGCACCGCCATAGGCGTGAACGAGCCCGCCCGCGCCCAGCTTGATACCGCCAAAGTATCGCACGACCACCGCGCAGATATCGAGCAGTCCGGAGCCCTTCAAAACATCGAGCATGGGCTTGCCCGCCGTGCCGGAGGGCTCGCCATCATCGGAGGAGCGCTCCACTGGATTCGAGCCGTCCACGTGGTAGATATAGGCCGAGCAGTGGTGGCGGGCGTCGGGGAAGCGGTCGCGGGCGGCGTCGATAAGCGCGCGTGCTTCCTCTTCCGTCGTGGCGCGGCCGATAAGGGTGATAAACCGCGAACGCTTGATCTCAATCTCGTGCTCGACAATCTCACCGGCGACGGGACGCTGATAGCTCTCCAGCATTATGCGACAAGAAAATCGTACTCGGGGGTACCTGGCTTTAGTTGCTGGCAATTAAGCTTCGACGCCTCCATGCGCTCCAGCAGTCCGTCGATACCTGCGGCACTCCCCAGCTCGATACCTACCAGCGCAGCACCGGTCTCACGGTTATTGCGCTTGAGGTACTCGAACAGCGTGATGTCATCCTCTGGACCAAGAACATCCTGCAGGAAGTGGCGCAACTGGCCGGGCTCCTGCGGGAAATTCACCAGGAAGTAGTGCTTGAGTCCACGGTGCACCAGGGAGCGCTCCATGATTTCGGCATAGCGCAGCACGTCATTGTTGCCGCCGGAAATCACGCACACCACCGTTGAGCCTGGCTGCAGGTTGAGCGTGCGCAGGCCGGTCACGCTCAGCGCGCCGGCGGGTTCGGCGATAATGCCCTCGTTTTGGTACAGCGCCAACTGTTCCGTGCACACGGCGCCTTCGGAGACGGTGTCATGGTGCAGGCGGCCCTGGTTGGCTTCCAAGATCTGGAAGGGCAGCTCACCAATGCGCTTGACGGCGGCACCGTCGACGAAGGGATCAACGGTCTCCAGGGTCACCGGCTCACCAGCAGCGAACGCTGCGCTGAGCGACGCCGCCCCGGCCGGCTCAATGCCCACCACCGCCGTGCGCGGGGCCATGTCAGCGAGGTAGGAGGTGATGCCGGAGATCAGGCCGCCACCGCCCACGGGGACCACCACGGTATCGAGGGATTTACCGATCGAAGACAGCTGGGAGACGATTTCCGCAGCCACAGTTCCCTGGCCGGTGACGGTATCGCGCGAATCGAAAGGCTCGATGAAGAAGGCGCCGCGCTCCGCTGCATCCGCGTGCGCGGCAGCTGCTGCCTCATCGAAATTGGCGCCGGTGACAACGAGTTCCACGAGGTCGCCGCCGTGGACCAAGATGCGGTCGCGTTTTTGTTTCGGGGTCGGTTCCGGCACGTAGATTTTGCCGTGGATTCCCATGGTGCGGCAGGCATAAGCCACTCCTTGGGCGTGGTTTCCCGCCGACGCCGTGACGATGCCATGTGTCCGCTGCTCTTCGCTAAGGTTTGACATGCCGTAGATAGCCCCGCGGATCTTGTAGGAGCGCACGTCTTGCAGGTCCTCGCGCTTTAAGTACACCTCATAGCCGGTTTCCTGGGACAGTCGCGGGCAGTATTGCAGCGGAGTCGGGGCAATCTCCGAGCTAATTCGCGATTGGGCCAGTTGAATATCAGAGGCGTGGATTGGCTCGAAGTCTTGCGGGGTGCTTGTCATGGTGGCTCATTTTAGCGCCCCACTATTCTTTCGTCGCACATTACCTAGCATTCGACCGATTCACTGAACGTTTACCTAGATCTCGCTTGGCCGCAACGCTCTGTTCCCCGAAAGTGTCATGAGCGGCACGTACGGTGATGCGGAATCTTTTTCGTCTCGCTTCAAGGAGTCTTTCTCAATGTCTCGCTCTATCTCGCGCCGCTCTCTCGCACTCTGCGTGGCGACCGCAACCAGCCTCAGCGTGGCCGCACCGGCCTCCTCGGCCGCCATTGTGAACAACGTCATCGAGCACTCGGCGGCAGACGCCAGTCTCAAGCTCACCCCGGTTGGCACCTATGAGTCCGGGGTATACGCGGAGTCGGCTGCGGAGATCGTGGCCTTCCACCCGGACTCCAAGCGCATCCTTACGGTCAATGCGCACGCGGGTCAGATTGATGTTCTCGACGCTTCTGCCCCAGCCAACCCCACCTTGATCGGCTCTATTTCTGCTGGTGAAGGCAAGGAAATCAACTCCGTAGCGGTGCGCCCCGACGGCCTAGCGGTGGCCGCCGTCCAACAGGCGGACAAGACTGAGGACGGCGAAGCACTGTTCTTCAACGCCGCGGCCGCGGACCTGGATACCGCCGAAGTGGGCCGCGTGATGGTGGGTGCATTGCCGGATAACGTCCACCTCACCGCAGATGGCGGCTACGCGCTGCTGGCCAACGAAGGCGAACCATCCAATGAGCTCAACGCCGAGGGCACCGACTACGTGACGGACCCGGAAGGATCCGTCTCCGTTATCAAGCTTCCGGAGGCTGTTGAGGCACCAACGCAGGCGGATGCCCGCATCGCTGGATTCACGGCTTTCGACGACCAGCCTCTGCCAGAGGGCGTGCGAGTCTTCGGCCCCTCCGGCCATGATTCTAAGCCGTCCATCGACTTTGAGCCGGAGTACATCACCTCCCAGGATGGCAAGGCTTTCGTGTCGCTGCAGGAGGCCAACGCCATCGGCGTCATCGATATTGAATCCGCCACGGTGGAGAACATCCTGCCCGCCCACATCGCGGATCACTCGCAGGTCCCGCTGGACCCCTCGAACAAGGATGACGCGGCCGAGCTGCGCACGCTCCCGGTCAAGGGCCTGTCCATGCCAGATTCCATCGGCGCCTTCACCGCTGATGGCCAGACCTACTTTGCCACTGCGAACGAAGGCGATGCCCGCGAGTGGGGTGTGAAGGAAAAGGACGGTGGCTCCGGCGTCTACACCGATGAAGTGGAACTCAAGGATCTGGTTGAGGATGGCAAGGTATGTGAGGGCGCGCTGGGCGACGTCAACGTCGAGGAACTCGCCGACAAAAAGCACGCTGGCAACCTGAAGCTGAGCAACGCCTCCGGCTGGAACGAAGAAAAGGGCTGTTTCGATGAGCTTTATGCCTACGGTTCTCGTTCCTTCAGCATCTACAACTCAGAGGGCAACGTTGTCTTCGATTCCGGCGCCGAGTTCGAAAAGATCACCGCTGAGCTCAACGAGCCGGGTATCTTCCACCACAACGCCGATAACGAAGAGGCAGAGTTCGACGATCGCTCTGATAACAAGGGCCCAGAACCAGAGGCCCTGACCATCGGCACCGTTGGGGAGCGTACTTATGCCTTCATTGGCGCCGAGCGCGTTGGCGGCATTTTCGTCTACGACGTCACCGACCCCGCCACCGCTTCCTTCGTCACCTATGTCAACAACCGCGACTTCTCCACTGATGAGTTCGCTGCTGCCGGCGACTTGGGCCCGGAGGGCTTTGCCTTCGTCGACAAGGCAGACTCCCCTAACGGTGAGCACCTGCTCATCGTAGGCAACGAGGTTTCCGGAACCACCACCGTCTACAACGTTGAGGACCTGCTCAATGCCGACGAGGACAACCAAGACGATGCCGACGACCACGATAACGAAGACAAGAGCAGCCAGAGTTCCCACTCCTCCACCGCGACCATCGCCGTCGGGTCTCTCATCGGAGTCATCGCCGCTGTCGCTGCCGCGGTAGGCCTGCTGAACGCCCCGGGTGTCCGCGAAACGGTTCTCAGCTTTGCTCCAGCACCGCTGAGCGAGCAGCTGGAGAAGTTCCTATAAAACCTATCTTCGCTAAGGGGAGGGCTGCTACATTGAAGTGGGTTTGAGACAACCCTCCCCCTTTTTTTCTCGTACTTCCTTTCGCACCCTTCCCAAGGAGAACCCCTGATTATGCGCCTTTCCACCTCACTAATCGCAGTGTGTGCCACGACGATGGCATTGGTCACCCCGCTGGCCTCAGCCGCCGAATCAGCTGAGAGCAGCCAGTCCTCCTCGTCCTCCCTGAGCCAAAGCTCCACGGGCGGAAGCTCCGAGGGTCCAAACGGTGGAAGCTCGATGAACGTCGGGCGCATCGACACCTCTGATCTTTCCGAGGAGTGTGCGAACCAGGTACGCAAGGCGCAAGAGGAGCACGAAAAGGCGGTGGCTGATGGCACCGCGGGTTCTTCCTTCATGGGTCCGCAGGAGCTCGGGCTCGGCATCCTTAACGGTTATGGTTCCTCCGGCATGCCCGCAGAACCAGATTGCGTCCAGGCAGAAAAGGACGCGGCGCTGGAGAAGGAATGGGACGAGATGCCCGACTGGGTGCAGTCTGCGCGCCCCAATGACACGGCCGAGGAGGTCTTTGCCTGGGTCGGCGGCACGATCGCGCTGGTCGCCGTCGCGATTAATGCGTTGACCGTGGTCGCGCAATTCGACCCATCCGTCCTCGACGGCCTGCGTGCGTTCCTGAAGAGCCAGGGCTTCTACTGGGATAACTCCCAGAAGAAGGAAGACGAGAAGGCGGCTGCGAAATAGCCGCTGCCCCAACGAAAAGAAACGCGCGAACCTATACGGTTCGCGCGTTGTTGTTAGGGTTCGCGCGTTGTTGTTAGGGTTCGCGCGTGGTATTCAGCTGCTGGCTGAGGGGGAGCTACTCCTTGCTTAGAACAGCTCCTCGGTAGCAATCTGGGCACCTTCCACGAGGGACTCCAGCTTGGCCCACGCAATCTGGCGGTGCAAACGGCCGCCGAGGCCGCAGTCCGTCGATGCAATCACGTTTTCCGGGCCCACCAGTTCAGCAAACTGGATGATGCGGTCCGCCACCAAGCGCGGATGCTCCACAGCATTCGTGGAGTGCGAAACCACACCCGGGTAGATCACAGTGCCCTCCGGCAGCTTGTGGTCCTTCCACACGCGCCACTCGTGCGCATGACGCGGCGAGGCGCCCTCGAAGGAGAAGCCGCCGACCTTGGCTTGCAAGATCTCCTCAATGATGTCCTCGAAAGGAATATCCGTCACGTGCGGGCCATGCCAGGAGCCCCAGCAGATGTGCAGGCGGGTCTGCTCACGCGGGATATCCTTGATGGACTCGTTGAGAATCTCAATGCGCTCGCGCAAGAAGGCCTGGAAATCCTCGACCGTCGGCTCCGGAACCACCGAGTCCCAGGCTTCGGCCAGGTCTGGGGCGTCGAATTGCACCGTCAAGCCGGCATCGGTGATGGCCTTGTACTCCACCTTGAGCGCCTCGCCACACGCACGCACGAGATCGGACTCATCCTCGTAGTACTTGTTGGGCAGGCGGGCCGCAGCGCCCGGGGACAGTGCGGCGACGAAGCCTTCGGTGCCTTCGGGGAGGGCATCGGCAAGCAGCTTCACGTCAGCCTCGACCTGCTCCTGACCGATGTAGGTAACCGGACCGGTGAACTCCGGGTTTGCAACCTTCTTGCGGCCGGTAAAGATACCGGAATCCGGATCGTTATAGGCCTCCGCGAACAGGGCGCGGTCGCGGCGATCCTTCATCGAGGAGAGGCGAATCTTGCCCGGTTCGGAGCGGATCTTGTCACCGATCTCCCAGCGGTCTTTGTCCGTCATGGTCAGACCACCCAGGCGGGTAAAGGAGTAGTTCCACCAGGCGCCATAGTCCACAGCGCCAGAGGTGATGTGGCCGTATTCGCCTTCGTTAATGATGTCGATGCCGAGATCAACCTGGCGCTTGACCACGTCAGCGACCGAGCGCTCCAAAATCTCGTGGAACTTCTCGTCCGAGATGGTGCCGGCGGAGCGCTCGAGGTTAGCGTCCAACAGCTCCTGCGTGCGCGGCAACGAGCCGACGTGAGTGGTACGGATCTTATTGACCATGAGGAAACGGTCTCCCTTTCAACTAGACTGTGCTGTCTAGCGTAACCCACGGGCGAAGCACAGCCCGCTTCATTCTGTACTTTTATTCAGCACACGAATGCGGGGTGTCACCTCAGCCGAGAATTCCGGCGCCCATCGTCGCCTTGAGATCACCCATGAGGTTGCTGGAGCGCTCCACACGCAGATGTTCGCCGAGGACCATCATGGTGGACTCTTCGCCGTCGACAAGCGTGAGGTACACGTCAGACTCACCCTTGTTGTTGACCAAGACCTGCTTCAGCCGCGCAATGTTGTCCATGGTGCACTGATCCGTGCGCATGGTCAGGCGCAGCGGCAGACCGGCACCGTTACCCGGCCCCAAATCGGGAACGCGGATATCGGAGCAGAACAGGGACATGCGCTCATCGCGGATCTTCACCTGGACCTTGGCCAGGATGATGTTGTCTTCAGCGATCTGCGGGGCTACCAGCGAGTACACCTGGTTGAACACGAGGATATCCACCTGGGCGCCGTTATGGTCTTCGATGCTCACGATGGCCCAGGGCGAGCCATCGCGCTTGGAAAAGCGCCTGTCAACGCCCGAGATAATGCCGCCAATCACGAGCTCCTGGCCATTGCCCACTTCGCCGTTGAGGATCTTGGTAATTGGGGTATCCGTCTGCGCATTCAGTGCTTCCTCGAAACCATCAAGCGGGTGGCCAGACACGTACAGGCCGAGCATCTCCCTTTCCAGAGCCAGCTCGTGTTTACGGTCCCAGTTCTCCTCCGGGATATCGATGGCAAAAGCAGAAACAGAGTCACCCTGTTCATCCCCGCCTCCGAAGCCAGCGAAGAGGTCGAATTGCCCCTTGTCGGCTGCCTTTTTGGTCGTCTGCACCGAATCCACGGCGTCTTCATGAATAAGCATGAGGCCTTTGCGTGGGTGCTCCAGGGAATCGAAAGCACCAGCCTTAATGAGGGATTCGGTGACACGCTTCGAACAGGCCGCCAGCTCAATCTTGTCCAGATAGTCGGAGAAGGATGTGAAAGCCCCTTTCTCCCGGCGGGTCTTCACGATGGAATCCACCACTTCCCCGCCGACGTTGCGGATAGCGCCCATGCCGAAACGAATATCTTCGCCGACAGCCTGGAAGGTCTCCACCGACTCATTAACGTCCGGTGAGAGCACGCGGATGCCCAGGTGGCGGCAGTCAGCCAGGTAGATAGCGGACTTGTCCTTCTTATCACCCACCGAGGTCAACAGTGCGGCCATGTATTCCGGCGCATAGTAGGCCTTGAGGTAGGCCGTCCAGAAGGACACCAAACCATAACCCGCGGCATGGGACTTGTTGAACGCGTAGGAGGCGAAGGGCTCAATGGTGCCCCACAGAGCATCCATTGCTTCCTTGGAGTAGCCATTGTCCTTCATGCCGCCCCAGAACTTGTCATACTGCTGGGCCAGCACTTCTGGCTTCTTCTTACCCATGGCTTTACGGAAGCCATCTGCCTCGCCGGCGGTGTAGTTTGCCACTTTCTGCGAGATACGCATGATCTGCTCTTGGTACACGATAAGACCGTAAGTCTCATCGAGGATTTCCTTGAGCGGCTCCTCCAGCTCGGGGTGAATTGGGGTAATTTCCTTGCGGCCGTTCTTGCGGTCCGCATAATCCCAGTGCGCGTTCACACCCATCGGGCCCGGGCGGTAGAGCGCCAGTGACGCCACGATGTCCTTAAAGCCCGTTGGCTTCATGCGCTTGAGCAGCTCCTGCATGCCGCCCGAGTCGAGCTGGAACACGCCCAACGTATCGCCGCGCGACAGCAGGTCATAGACCTTTGAGGCATTCGGGTCGTCGGCATGGAGGTCTTCTAGGTGGACTTCCTCGCCGCGGTTTTTCTTGATGTTTTCCAGGCAGTCACCGATCACGGTGAGGTTGCGCAGTCCCAAGAAGTCCATCTTCAGCAGGCCGATGGCCTCACAGGCCGGGTAGTCCCAGCCGGTGATGTAGGCGCCGTCGGCTGGGCGCTTCCACATCGGGATGTGGTCCATGAGCCGGACCGAGGCCATAATCACCGCGCAGGCATGCACGCCGGCCTGACGGACCACGCCCTCGAGGCCGCGGGCGGTCTCATAGATCTTCTTGACGTCCGGGTCAGTCTCAATCATCTGCCGGACCTCGGCCGCCTCCGAATAGCGCTCGTGCTCTGGGTCCGTGATGCCGGCGAGCGGGATGTCCTTGGCCATGATCGCGGGTGGCAGGGCGCCGTTGATGCGGTCCGCCATCTGGAAGCCCGGCTGGCCAAAGTGCACCTTGGCGGAGTCCTTAATGGCCTGCTTGGTCTTCACGGTACCGAAGGTGATCACCTGGGCAACCTTGTCCTCGCCCCACCGCTCGGCGGCGTAGGTAATCATCTCGCCGCGGCGGCGATCATCGAAGTCGATATCGATATCCGGTGCGGACGGACGCTCCGGGTTCAAGAATCGCTCGAAGAGCAGGCCATGCTCGATGGGGTCAATGTTGGTAATCGTCAGCGCGTAGGCCACGAGCGCACCGGCCGCCGAACCACGGCCCGGACCAACGCGAATGCCGATGGAGCGCGCGTGCTTGATGAGCTCGGCCACGATGAGGAAGTAGGAAGGGTAGCCCTTCATATCGATGACGCTGATCTCGTACTCAGCACGGTCGATGTACTCCTGCGGCACATCCCCACCGTTGAAGCGATCCTTCAGGCCTTCCATGACCTCGTGGGTCAGCCAGGAGGTTGGGGTGTAGCCCTCGGGGACGTCGGCAATCGGCATGCGGTCGTGGGTGTGCTCTTCCCAAATCGCGCCATAGTCCTGCACGCGCTCGGCAATCCACAGGGTGTTATCGCAGGCCTCCGGCACCATGTGGTCCCACAGCTCACGCATCTGCGCAGCAGTCTTGATGTAGTAGCCGGTGCCGTCGAACTTGAAACGGTCCGGGTCCATGAAGGTCTTGCCGGTCTGCACGCAGAGCATGGCCTCGTGGGAAGGCGCCTGGGATTCCAGCACGTAGTGGCAGTCATTGGTCACCAACGGCGGCAGATCCAGCTTGCGGCCGATCTCCAGCAGACCGTCACGCGTGCGCTTCTCAATGTCCAGCCCATGGTCCATGAGCTCTAGGAAGAAGTTGTCCTTGCCATAAATGTCCTGCCACATGGCAGCAGCTTCGAGCGCCTCGTTGAACTGGCCCAGGCGCAGGCGGGTCTGTACGTCACCGGATGGGCAGCCGGTGGTCGCGATGATGCCCTCGGCGTGCTCGGCAATGAGCTCTGCATCCATACGCGGCCACTTACCTAGCTGACCCTCGTAGGAGGCCAAAGAGGACAGCTTGAACAGGTTGCGCAGCCCGGTCTCGTTCTCCGCCAGCATGGTCTGGTGGAGGTAGGCACCGGAGGCAGAGACGTCATCGCGCTTCTGGTCCGGGGTTCCCCACAGCACGCGCTTCTTGTTGAAGCGCGATTCCGGCGCCAGGTAGGCCTCGATGCCGATGATGGGCTTCACGCCAGCACTAGTCATCCTTTGGTAAAAAGCATTGGAGCCGTACATGTTGCCGTGGTCAGTCATGCCCACCGCCGGCATACCTTGGCGGACCACCTCATCAGCCAACATATCCACCTTGGCCATGCCATCCAGCATGGAGAACTCGGTGTGGTTGTGCAGATGGACGAAGGAGGAGTTTTTGGCCATGCGGCTCATCTTAGCGGGGACGTCAAACTTCGCCCGTAGGTCCTCGTTAAGGTACATTTTCTTAAATGTTCTACACCATTGCTGCCTATCTCATGTGGGGTTTCTTCCCAGCGTTCTTCCCGCTGCTGCGCCCCGCCAGCCCGTTTGAGATTTTGGCCCACCGCATCGTGTGGACCGCCGTTCTCGTCACCGCAGTGTTGCTGGTGACAGGTGGCTGGCGCGAGCTGAAAGCGTTCAGCCTGCGCACTTGGGGGTGGATGTTTGCCTGTGGCGTGGCCATCACCATCAACTGGGGCACCTATGTCATCGCCATCAACAGCGATCACGTGGCCGATGCCGCACTGGGCTATTTCATCAACCCTCTCGTCTCCGTGGCCCTCGGCATTATTTTCCTCAAGGAGAAGCTGACGAAGGCGCAGGTGGCGTCGGTCAGCATCGCCTTCATCGCAGTGTTGTGGCTGACCTTCATGACCGGTCAGGCCCCCTATTATTCGCTGGCTTTGGCCTTCAGCTTCGGAATCTATGGTTTGCTCAAGAAACGCATCACGGTTTCCTCGATGGGCTCTGTGGCCGCGGAAACCTTGGTCATGCTCCCCTTCGCGCTGATCTACCTGGGCTACCTCCAGGCACAGGGCGAATCCACCTTCACTACCGAAGGGCCCGGGCACATCGCACTGCTGGTTACCTCCGGCCTCGTCACCGCCCTGCCGCTGCTGTGTTTCGCCCAGGGCGCTAAGCACCTGCGTCTGTCTACCCTCGGCATGCTGCAGTACATGACCCCCATCATGCAGATGCTGTGGGCGCTGTTTGTCACCCAGGAACACATGTCCACGGAACGCTGGATCGGCTTCGCCATCATCTGGGTAGCGGTCATCATTTACCTGGCGGACTTGGTGCGCATGGGCCGCGCTTCTCGACGCCGCGCCCGCCTCCACCCCGCAGAGAAAACAACCCCCAGCCGGGACTAGCGGCGCTTCAGCTCGTCGCGCGCCTCCCGAGCCCGGGCACGCCGGGCGGATTCCTCGCGCGCGTTGAGCGCCCACCGCGGCATGAGGATGGCCATGGCGATGCAGTAGATGGCCACCACGATGAGAATGCCGAAGGCGAGCTTGTCTGCTCCCCAGACCCCTTGCGCGATGGCGGCCCCAGAGGCGATGAACGCGCCCGCCCACATCAAGAGGTAGGCAAAGCGGTAGTTCGGTGGCCACTCGGAGGTGTTGGGAAATAGGCGCATGTCTTCTCCTTGGTTGTTCTATCGGTAGCTGTTCTAGCGGTTCTCATTCTGTCCGACGTTGGCGGGCGGGCGCACGCCGAAGGAGCCCCATGCGGCATCCTCGGGCGCGACCTCCACGGTATCGACCCGTGGGTCGGAGGCGAGGGCGCGCAACTGACTCCCATCGGAATACACCACGACGGCGTCGACCTCCGATGGTGCCTCCTCCCCTATGTCACGGGCATGGTCGGACACGCGGGACAGGACGGTATCGAGGACGTCGACGCGCGTGGCGCCAGTGACAGGTTCGGGAACTGCAATGGGGGCGGCCAGCCCGATCACGATGGCATCCATGCGCTGGATTGGTCTCAGCGCATCGGAGACCTCCTGTGCGCTCAGCGCCTCGCTAAAACCCACCAGGGCATAGGCTGGCTCGTCCGCCTGCGCTAGTGAGGCCTCCGCGCGTTCGCGATATTCAGCAGCAGTCTCGGTTCCATCCGGCCCCAGCTGGTCTCCTTGCAGCGCCGTGCGGGGCTGGGCGCCAAGGAGGCCGAAAGCGAGAACCACCACCAGCGCCAGCACCGCCAACAGCACCAGCGCCGCGGCCCGGCGGCGCCGATAGATGCGCTGGCGCGTGCTCCGCTGCGGGCTCATCCGCGCAAAACCTCCACGGCGTGCTTCAGGTCCTCGGGATAAGGTGCGGTGCATTCAAACCACCTGCCAGTACCCGGGTGGGTAAATCCGAGCTTTACCGCATGCAGCCACTGGCGGTTAAGCCCCACGCGCTTGGCCAGGTTCGGGTCACAGCCATACATCGGATCACCCACACAGGGATGCCCGGTGGCGGACATGTGGACGCGGATCTGGTGGGTTCGGCCGGTCTCCAAATGAACTTCGAGGAGGCTAGCCTCGCGGAAGGCCTCCAGCAGCTTGTAATGTGTCACCGCCGGTTTGCCGTCATCGACGACCCCAAATTTCCAGCCCGCCGAAGGATGACGGCCAATGGGTGCATCAATGGTCCCCACGATGGGATCCGGCAAGCCTTGGACCACGGCGTGATAGGTCTTCTTCACGGTGCGCTCGCGGAAGGCGTTCTTGAGTTGGGAGTAGGCACGCTCACTGGCGGCCACCACCATGACGCCGGAGGTTCCCACGTCGAGGCGGTGGACAATGCCCTTGCGTTCGGTAGGGCCGGCGTCGGCAAGCGCATAGCCCGCCGCCCGCAGCCCGCCAATGACGGTGGGGCCATCCCAGCCCAACGTCGGGTGCGCGGCCACCCCCACCGGTTTGAACACACAGATGACGTCCTCGTCGACATAGAGGACATCCATGCCCTCCACCAGCTCCTCCTTGGGGACAAGTGGTTCCTCAGGCGCCGGCATCATGACGTCGATCCACCCGCCGGCGTTTAAGCGCTCGGACTTGCCCACTGCCTCGCCGTCGATTTCCACGTCACCCGCCGTGCACAACTGGGCCACTCGGGCGCGGGAAATACCCAGGAGCTTGGCCAAGGCAGCGTCCACGCGCATGCCATCGAGGCCCTCGGGTACCGGCAACCTACGGCTTTCGCGCATTACACTCCCCCCGCTTCCTGCTCTTCCGACTTCTCATTCATCTCTGAGTAGAACATCGCGATGATGAAAACCACCACGCCACAGGTGATTGCCGCGTCCGCGATATTGAACACGGCGAAGCTGCCCACGGAGATATAATCCACGACGTGGCCGAACCAGACCCCTGGCTCACGGACCAGACGGTCGATGAAATTGCCCAGCGCGCCGCCAGCGATCATTGCCAGCCCGATGGCCTGCCACTTGTCGTGGATACGCGGAGCGGCGATGGCCACGCCAACGATGAAGGCCAATTGGATTGTGGTAAACAGCCACGTCGAGCCCTCCCCTCCCATGGAGAAGGCAGCGCCGGGGTTAAACAAAAGGTAGAAGCGGAACCAGTCACCGAACACCGGTAAGGCTTCACCTTCGGTGAGGATGGACAGCATCAGCGCCTTCACGGCTTGGTCGACGGCGGCCACACCGAGCACCACCGCAACCATCACTCCGATATAACTCCTTGCTTTCACCCGTTCCATTCTAAACAGGCTCATCCGGTAATTTGGAATGCGTGTTTCGTGTGAGAGCTCTAGCAGTCCTGTCCGCCACCGTCCTAGGAGTAAGCGGCGCGCTCGCCGGCTGTTCCTATTCCCAGCCGTCCAAGCCAGTCGAAGAACCGGTCGGCTTGGCCCTCGACGCCCCGCGCGTTACCCTCCTAGAACCGGGTGACGGCGCCGGCCGTGTCCTGGTGTACAAGGATCTCGATGCCACGCAGGAGCTGACCTATGAGGTCGCCACGGGTTTCGACCAGCAGCTGCGCAAAGATGGCAGCGCTGCCCCTTCGCCGGCGACCGAGGATACGGTCACTCTTCCGCTGCAGGCTTCGGTGGAAGCTGCCACCGAGAACGTCGAAGGCCAGCTTCCGGCGAGCCGCAACGCCTTCGTCACCGTGGGCAAGCCCGAGGCTGACGGCACGGATGTCTCCTCCGCCGAGGGTTTCCAGTTTGGGTGGCGTGGTACGGATACCGGACAGATGAATTCTCTGCGCCTAGCGGCCCCTCAGGCAGCAACCGATCAGGCCCGCAGCACAGTCGAGCGCGCTATCACCAGCCTGACCTCCCTGCCCATCGTCTTCCCAGATGAGGAAATCGGCCCCGGCGCGACATGGATGGTGGAATCGCGCGTCACTGGCGAATCCACGCTGCTGCAAACCACGACATATACCTTGGACAAGCTGGACGGGGATACCGCCACCCTCAGCGTCAAGGTGGAGCAGCGTCCTTCCCTGGGCGCGCTGTCCTTTGACGGTGCCGACGCCCCCGAGGAACTGCAGGGCAAAGAACTCAAGGTGCTCGATCACACCTCCACCTCGGAAGGCTCGGTCACAGTTGATCTGACCAAGCCGCTTCCCACCGCCGGCGATGTCTCTGTGACCACCGCCATTTCTTATGGTGCGGAAGGCTCCGATCTTCGCGTGGTGCAGACCAGCGCCACCGAAATGGAGTTCACAACCGACTAGCTAGCGCGCTCAGCGCCTATGCCGCTGCACGCGGCAGCCGCGTCACGGGTTTCCAGACAACACAGCGCCCACCACCTGACTGGCAGAAGAGCCAGTGGGTGGTGGGCGCTGAGGTTTTTGTCGGCCGAGCTTACTGAGCTGGGGCCTCAGCGGGAGCCTCAGCGTCCTCTGCAGGCACCTCGGCAGGGGCCTGCTCGGCTGGCACTTCCTCGCCTTCAGCGGGGGCGTCGGCAGGCGCCGCTGCGTCTTCCGGCACGGAATCGGCGCACATCTCCGGAACCTCTTCCGGCGGGACGATGTTGGTGACCAAAACACAAGCCCAGGTCTTAGACAGCTTCCATGTACCACTCTCGTTGATGAACTCCACCTGGTCGGCGGTCTGCTGCTGACCATCCGGGGTATTGATGTGGACGGTCGCCAGCGCGGAATCCGGCACGAGGCCCGGAATGACCGGGGCCACGACCTCGAAGGTGGCACCGGACTCGGCCTGGGACTGCGACATGACGTCGAAAAGCTCCGGCGCCGTCTCGCTACCCTGGACCAGCTGCACCTTCTCTTCCTGGGGAAGGTTCGGGTCCGCGGCCTTGGACAGAATCTCGTTGAGCTGCTCCACAGTGGGCATCTCGGTGGAGACAACCTGCGAGGCGGAGGTTTCACCCGAAGGCTTGGCGGCGGTGCTGCTCTCGCTCGCAGCATCCTCAGAAGACGAGCAGGCGGACAGGGCAGTCGCGGCGCCCAGAGCCAGGACGGCGGCGCTCAGCTTGAAGGATTTCACAAATACTCCTCACGTAGGGGATCGTGGTTTATCCTTTTTACTTTAGCGTCCGTGAACCCAGCCCTGGGTTTCCCGCGCAGGTGCGTGGCTGTAGTAGCCTGCTGGCATGACCTTTGCCCTCATCGCCACCGGTGGCACCATCGCTTGTACGACGGTCCGTGACGGTTCCCTAGTCCCCACCGTTAGCGGCCAGCAACTGGCCGCTTCTCTGGGCACTGACGGCGGCACGCACGACATTGAGGTGGTGGAATTCCGCGCGCTAGATTCCAGCTCAATTACGTTGGCCGACCTCGATGAGCTCCTGTTGTGCGTTCGCGAACAGCTCTCCCGCCCAGACATCGACGGCGTCCTCATCACGCACGGCACCGATTCCATGGAGGAAACCGCGCTGGCCTTGTCCCTTTTTGACTTGGGCGATGGCCCTATCGTGCTCACCGGCGCCCAGCGCGCCTTCGACCACCCGGCCGGTGATGGCCCGCGCAACCTGCGCGAGGCCTATGGGCTTCTGCGCTCCGGCAAGCCGGGCGTGTGGGTGCAGTTCGGCGGCAAGACTATCCCTGGGCGCGGTGCGCGCAAGTGGCATACTTCGCAGTTCAACGGCTTTGAGGAATTGCCGGTGGGAGACTCCACCTTAGCGCCCCTCCCCCTAGCGCCCTTGGCCAATCACCCCGTTGAGATCATCGCGGCCTACCCGGGGGCATCAGCCGAGCTTGTCGACGCCTCCCTTAAACACGCCTCCGGCCTCGTCATCGAGGCGATGGGTTCGGGAAACATGGGCGCGGAGATGGGTGCCGGGGTGACCCGCGCGCTGCAGGCGGGCGTGCCCGTGGTGATCAGCACCCGAACTCCCTACGGGAATACCAAGCTGGCCTATGGCGGCGCTGGCGGTGGCGCCACCTTGGGCGAGATGGGCGCGGTGGCCGCCGGCGGATTCCGCGCCGGGCAGGCCCGCATTATGCTTGCTGCGGCACTTGCTACAGGCACGCCGGTGGCAGAGATGTTTAGTAAGGCACCAACCAGCACGGCCTATACCGCGGGCTAATTGTCCTCGCGTGGTGGGGCCTCTACGCCCCCTCGGGGGCGACGTCACCGTCAAGCTCGGCATCATTGTCCGGCAGGACGTCCTCCCAGGCCAAGGAGTCCAGCGGATCGGCTGGGCGGAGCTCTTCATCCTCAGCGGCGAAGGAGCGCACAAACCCCGGGCCCGTAGCGCGGGTTTCAAAGCGCACGCTGACCACTCCGTGGCCCGCACCCTGAATCCAACCGTGGCCGAAGTCGGGGTGATAAACGTCCTGAGTAGCACGCCATTTGCGGCTCGGCGATTCCTCGGAATCTGCAGTGGAGGAGACATCGACTGGGGTGGACGTGCTGCCCGGCAGATAATCGCTGACCCCGGTTTCATAGTCCGTGTCTGGGTCCTGGCGCACGATCTCACGGTCTAGTTCCGGAAAGAGCACGTCTTGGCGGGCCTCCTCCAACCCTGAGTAGCTCACGCCCACCAGCCTGATAGGACCGAGTTCTTCCGGGTAGCGCGCTAAACTCAGCGCTTTGGCTTCGAGCACCTTCAGATCATCTGTCGCATAGGGCAAGGTGGCTGAGCGTGACTCGATGTGAAAGTCCGCCATCCGCAGCTTCACCGTCACCGTGCGCGCGCCGCGACCATCCTTCAACAAACGGGAATGAGCGCCATGCGCCGCGCGAATCAGCGCCGCATCTACCTCTGCCGCCGTGCGCAGATCGGTGGGATAGGTGAACTCGGTGGAGATTTGTTTGGCAATCGCGCGCGGGGCAACTGGACGCTCATCAATCCCTTGGGCAAGCTCCCACAACTGCACACCCACCACACCGCCGAGCGAAATCTCGACTTCCTTGCGGCTCATTGCGGCCAGCTGGCCGATAGTCTCCACTCCGATGGCGGCAAGCTTCTGCTGGGTGACCGGCCCCGCACCCCACAGCTTTCCCACCGGCAGCGGGTGAATGAGCTCCTCGAAGCGCTCTCGTGGAACAACGAAGGTGCCGTCCGGTTTGGCCTCCCCCGAGGCGATCTTCGCGCTCTGCTTTCCCGCACCCGCACCAATAGAGCTGGGAAGGCCCGTCTCCGCTCGAATCACGCGGCGCAGGTTCTCTGCCCACTCACGAACCTCGTCGGCTGACGCACCGACTAGTGCCTCAGGTTCCATGAAGGCCTCGTCGATGGAAAGCTGCTCGATGACCCCAGCGTGCTCCGCAATGATCTCAAATACCCGGCGCGAGGCCGCCGAATAGACTGCTCGGCGAGGTTGCACCACCACGGCACGAAAACCCACGAGCTGCTGCGCGCGGAACATGGGCATGGCGGAATGCGCGCCATAAGCGCGCGCCTCATAGGAAGCACCCGCGACGACCCCGCGGCCGGACGTCCCTCCCACAAGCACCGGACGACCGCGCAGGGTGGGCCGAGTCAGCTGTTCCACCGAGGCATAGAACGCATCCATGTCGATGTGAAGAACCCAGCGCTGCATAACTACAAGTCTAAAACATATATTCGCATCCACAAGGAAGCCCTAGGCAGGCAAAGAGAACTAGCTCTCATGCGCGGCATAAGTGATCTATGCCCCACGATTGGCGCTTGGCGCTAGACACCAAACCCCGCTTGCATGCATCATGTATACATGCAAAAAGACAAGGTACCTGCCGCAGAAAGGGCCTATGAGCACCTCAAGAGCCGCATCATCGATGATGAGGTCGATGACTCGGACATGCTCTCCGAAGCCGCCCTAGCCGCCGAGCTAGGGATGAGCCGAACCCCGGTGCGTGAGGCTTTCCTCCGCTTGGAGGTGGAAGGCTTTTTGAAGCTCTACCCCAAACGTGGCGCGTTGGTCGTGCCGATTAGCCCCCGCGAGATCCGAGAGGTCTACGAGGCCCGTCTCCTCGTGGACGAGAACTCTGCGCGCCACATCTGCGGGCTATCCCCCGAGGAACGTGAACTCATTGCCGATGTCCTCGATGCCACCATCGAGGAACAGAATGCCGCCCTCGACGCTGGCGATCTGGGCACCTATACCCAACTAGACGCTAAGTTTCACCAAACCATCATGGACAACGGCGGCAACCGCCTGCTGGCGCACCTCGGCCACACGCTGCGCGAGCGCCAACAGCGTTTTACCGCCACCGCCATCGGCCGCAGCGTTGAGAAGGCCCGCGCCTTCGTGGCCCAGCACGCAGTGCTTGCCGACGCCCTCCGCACCGGCGACATCGACTCCTACCTGACCGAACTCCATTCCCACCTCAACTCCTCAAGGAAACAACTGTGACTGTCTCCGCGCATTCGAACCCTGCTGTCGAGGCGCCCGCTACCCAAACCGACGCCTGTACAGAAGCCGACACCACTACCGAAAGCTCTGAAGGCACTGAAAGCTCTGCCTGCACAGGGTCGCCCATCCGCTCCCTCGAAGCGCCGCTCCCAAAGCGTGCGTGGTACCCCGTCGCTGGCTCAATGATTGCCGTGGCGTGGGGAGGAAACGAGTTCACCCCGCTGCTGGTGATGTATCGCGAGACCTCCAATTTTTCCCAGGTTACGGTCAATGGGCTCCTCGCCGCCTATGTCGTAGGTATTATCCCCGCCCTGCTGATTGGCGGCCCACTGTCCGATCTGCTTGGCCGCCGCCCCCTGCTGCTCCCCGCGGCACCACTGTCTCTGGCGGGCTCTTTCTTGCTGTCCATCGCCCCCAACGAGCCACTCATCATTGCGCTGGGGCGTGTCCTGTGCGGCATGGCTTTGGGTTTGGTCATGGCCGTGGGCTCAACGTGGATTACAGAGCTCATCACGCGTGCTGGCGGGAACCCGGCGGCAGGCGCCCGCAAAGCGTCCTTGTGCTTGACCGCAGGCTTCCTCGTGGGCGCAGGTATCGCTTCGGTACTCGCCCAGTGGGGACCGTGGCCGACCCACACGGCTTATATCCTCCACATGTTGCTTACGTTACTGACCGCCGTGTGGATCCTGCATACCCCGGAGACCCGCCAGCCCAGCCGGGGCGACGTCAAGACCACAGTCTTGGAGCTTCGGGTGCGCGACATGCTGGAGATGCTGCATATCCCAGCCGTTGCTCACAAGCGTTTCCTGCGCGTCGTCGTCCCCGTGGCCCCGTGGGTATTCGGTTGCGCGGGAGCAGCCTATGCGCTGCTGCCACAGCTCTTGTCCGATTCGGCAGGTGATGCCCCTATCGCTTTCTCCGGCCTGATGACTGTCATCACCCTCGGCTGCGGTGTCGCCGTCCAGGTGTTGGGCCGTCTGGTGGATACCCATCAGTCTGCACGCGCCTCAGCGCTGGCCATGTTCGTCATCACCGTCGGCGCCATCCTCGGGGCCTTCGCCGCTCATTCGCTCTCCCTCCCGCTCGGCATCGCAGCCGCTGCGACGATGGGTGCGGGATACGGCCTAGCTCTCGTCGCCGGCTTGTCTGAAGTCCAGCGCATCGCGGGCGAGCGCGAGCTCGCCGGCCTGACCGCCGTGTACTACTCCATTTCCTACACCGGCTTCTTCATCCCCATGGCCTTCAGCGCGCTTGCACCCTACATAGGTTTCACCGCGTTGTTCAGTATCGGCAGCTTCTTGGCGCTAGTCTGCCTCATCAACGTCATCCTTGCCTGGCGCGCGCACCTGCCCGGCACCCGCCGCTAGCGCAGACCCCCCACAATCACTGCGTCTTCCCGAGACACCCCTACACTCAGGGCAATCTCCCGAACATCCCGTAACCACGGCGTCCTTCCTTAGGCCGCCCTTCGCTTCCTGTGCACAGACGCAAAAAGCTCCGCCTCCCACATCCAGGAAGCGGAGCTTTCCTTCGACCGTTTACGTCGCTGTTGTCGCCTTAGGCCTTAGCCACCGTGGCGGTCACGCCCTTAAGAACATCATGGACGTTCTGGCCAGCACTAGGCGCGAGAGCCTCGGTCGTCACAGCGAAGTCGACAGCGAGCACCTCCGCCGCGATATGCTCGCGGTGCCGGTTGGCCCACTCTTCCTTCTCCGCCGGGACAGACAGGACCACGGTGATGCGGTCGGTGACCACGAAGTCCTCGGCCTTGCGGGCATCCTGCAGACCACGGATGACATCCGCCGCCCAGCCCTCAGCCTCCAGCTCTTCGGTGACGTTGGTATCCAATACCACCAAGCCATCCACGCCGTCCACGCGCGCCGTGGACTCCGGGTTCGCAGCCTTGAGACGTTCCGTGTACTCATCCGGGGTCAAGCGGATGTCGCCGTCAACGATAACCTCCTCGCCGTCACGCTCGTAGTTGCCCGCCTTCAGGTTCTTGATGGCGCGCTGTACGTCCTTGCCCAAGCGCGGGCCCGCCACCTTGGCGTTGCAGACCACCTCGAAGGTGCCAACCTCATCGACGTCATCGGTCAGCTCAACGTCCTTAACGTTGACCTCATCGCGGATGATGTCCTTAAAGTCGGCCAAGCGAGCCGAATCCGGCATCGCCACGGTCAGCTTCGGCAGCGGCAGGCGGTTGCGCAGCTTATTGGACTTGCGCACAGACGACGCCGCCGAAGCCACCGCGCGGGTGGCATCCATGGCGGCCACCAGGTCCGCGTCAGCCGGGTAGTCCTCGGCCTTCGGGTAGGAAGCCAAGTGCACAGAGCGCTCACCGGTCAGGCCGCGGTAGATGACCTCAGCCACGTGCGGCAGCAACGGAGCCACCACGCGAGAGACCGTCTCCAGGACCGTGTACAGGGTGTTGAAGGCCTCCGCGTGGGTCTCCTCGCCCTCCCAGAAGCGGTCGCGGGAGCGGCGCACGTACCAGTTGGTCAAGGCATCCGCGAAGAGACGAACCTCCTCGGTTGCCGTAGCAATATCGGTATTCGCCAGCGCATCATTCGTGTTCTTCACCAAGTCATGCGTCTTGGCCAAGATGTAGCGGTCCAGAACGTTGGTGGAGCTGACATCGAACGTCGCGTCCTGGGAAGCGTAGAGCTGCAGGAAGGTGTAGGCATTCCAGATCGGCAGGATGGCCTGGCGCACGCCCTCACGGATGCCCTGCTCGGTGACGATGAGGTTGCCACCGCGCAAGATCGGCGAGGACATGAGGAACCAGCGCATGGCATCCGAACCATCGCGGTCAAAGACCTCGTTGACGTTCGGGTAATTACCCTTGGACTTGGACATCTTCAGGCCGTCATTGCCCAGAACGATGCCGTGGGCCACAACCTTCTTGTAGGCCGGGCGGTCAAAGAGCGCGGTGGACAGCGCATGCATGACGTAGAACCAGCCGCGGGTCTGGCCGGAGTACTCCACGATGAAGTCCGACGGCGAGTGGCTCTCAAACCACTCCTTGTTCTCAAACGGGTAGTGCTTCTGTGCGAAGGGCATGGAACCAGACTCAAACCAGCAATCCAACACATCCGGCACGCGGCGCATCGTGGACTTGCCCGTCGGATCATCCGGGTTCGGGCGGGTCAGCTCATCGATGTGCGGGCGGTGCAGGCTGGTAGGACGCACGCCGAAGTCACGCTCCAGCTCATCCAGAGAGCCGTAGACATCCACGCGCGGGTACTCCGGGTCATCGGAGATCCACGCCGGGATCGGAGCGCCCCAGTAGCGGGTACGGGAGATGTTCCAATCACGAGCGCCCTCCAGCCACTTGCCGAACTGGCCGTCGCGGATGTGCTCCGGCAGCCACTCGATCTCGTTGTGGTTGAGCTCCACCATGCGGTCACGGAACTCGGTCACCTTGACGAACCATGCTGGCAGAGCCATGTAGATGAGCGGCTCGCCAGAGCGCCAGGAGTGCGGGTAGGAGTGCTCGATGGTCACGTGGCGCACCACGCGGCCAGCTTCCTTCAGGTCCTTGATGATGGGCTTGTTAGCGTCGAAGACCAGCTGGCCCTCGTAGGGTGGCACCTGCGAGGTGAACTTACCGTCCTCATCCACCGGGATGACCAGGCCCACTCCATACTTCTGGCAGGTGAGCATATCGTCCTCACCGAAGGCCGGAGCCTGGTGAACCACGCCGGTACCGTCCTCGGTGGTGACGTAATCTGCGAGCAGCAGCTGGTAGGCGTTCTCGACATCCGGGAAGAAATCGAAGATGGGCTGGTACTTGAAGCCCTCTAGCTCAGCGCCCTTGAACGTCTTGAGAACTTCCGCCTCACCCAGCTCCTTGGCCAGGGTGCCGGTGAGCGCTTCGGCCATGATGAAGGTGCGACCAGCAAAGTTGCCCTCGGTGGCCTTGAACAAGACGTAGTCGACCTCCGGGTGGACCGCCAGCGCCAGGTTGGACGGCAGGGTCCAGGGGGTGGTGGTCCAGGCGAGGAAGGAGGCATCGGCAAGCTCGGCGTTATCCGCCAACGTCTTCTGCGCTGCGCTTCCCTCCACAGCGCCAGCTACCGGGAAGGTTACCGTCAGGGTCGGGTCCTGGCGCATCTTGTAGGAATCATCCAGGCGCGTCTCCTGGTTCGACAGCGAGGTGTGCTCAGCCCAGGAATACGGCAGAACCCTAAAGCCCTGGTAGATCAGGCCCTTGTCATAGAGCTCCTTAAACGCCCACATCACGGACTCCATGTAGTTCAAGTCCATGGTCTTGTAACCGTTCTCGAAGTCCACCCAGCGGGCCTGGCGGTTAACGTACTCTTCCCACTCATCGGTGTACTCAAGGACGGACTTGGCGCAGTACTCGTTGAACTTCTCCAAGCCCATCTCCTCGATCTGGGCCTTATCGGTGATGCCGAGCTGTTTTTCTGCCTCCAGCTCCGCCGGCAGACCGTGGGTGTCCCAGCCGAAGACGCGCGGGACGTGGTTGCCGGCCATGGTGCGGTAGCGCGGGACGATGTCCTTGACGTAACCGGTCAACAGGTGACCGTAGTGCGGCAGGCCGTTGGCAAACGGAGGGCCATCATAAAAGACGTACTCGGGGCAGCCCTCGGTTTGCTCGAGGCTGGCTTTAAAGGTGTCGTCGCCCTTCCAGTACTTCTGGACTTCCTGCTCCATATCGGGGAAACGGGAAGACCCAGCAGTCATATCGACTTTGGGATAAACACTGCCGACGTTCGCGGGGTTATTACTCATCTAAAAATTCCTTCACTCGTTCGCTGTGGCGGGGACGCGCCTTGCGGCTCGCGGTACCACCCCGCTTGGGCACCGAGGCGCCCCGCTTCGTTGATGTGAAGGAGATGACGGTCCCTACCCGCCCGGTTCTAATAATGCTCCGCTAAGCGCAAAGCACGTTCTTCCGGAATGCTCCCCGGTGATAGCCGGCTCACTGCATATGCCTAAAAGTATAGCGAGGCGGTCAAGTTTTCACAGGCCCAGGTTCCCGAAAGCCTCAAAATAGAAACGCCAGTACATAAAAGAGGCACCTGAGATAAGGTTTTCCACAGGAACATTTTTTCTAATGCGCGCAGGTCATAAGGTGCTTTAAGCTCCACAAATATGAACGCGCTACAGACTTTCCTCAACGCACTCGGGGCCGGCATCGATGTCGTCGCCGGGTGCGAAGGCATGTCTGAAGCAGACCTCATCGCTGTCGGCTCCCCAGACAAAACCGCGGCGCAATTGGTGCGCTTGCACACGAGCTTCTTTGGCAAGACCTCCATGACGCGGATGCAACGCGACGCGGTGAAAGCTGCGCGCCAACGCGGCCACTCTCTACCGACACTGGAGGTCATCGACCGCTATGCCCGCAAAGCCAAAACCCAAGCACTGGGCTGGAAACTGCGTCTAGAACTCTGCCGGACGAGCGCCGATACCCTCGCGATGGAAACACTGGCGAAAAAGAAGCTCAAGGAGCACTCGGCACCATCCACGCCGAAAGAGGGCGTGGCTGTTTACCGCCGCCGCAATGCACCGTGGACGATGGCGATAACAGGTCCCTCGCACCTGATTGCAGAGCTTAGCGACGCCATCGACCGCGAACGCCCCCTCGAGTCCATCCGCGAGGCCTTCTTCAAAGGCGCCGCCCCGCGCCGCGGTCTGCAGACTAATATCCTCGTACCACTGGACGCCATGACGAAGATTCTTAACGGTGACGGCGAGGAAATCACCCTCCAAATGACCAATGGTGCCACGATGACCGGCGCGGAATACCTCAACAAAGTCATCGCCGATGAGATCGATAAAGAAGGCGCACTCGCAACCCTTTTCCACCCCTATCACGGACCGGTCAACCTCTACTACGAGGAGCGCTCGGCCAGCATCAAGCAACGCATTATGGGTATGGCCGAGTTCCCAGTCTGCGCGTGGGATAAGTGCATGAAACCGGCCGATGAATGCCAGGTTCACCATCTCATCGCGTGGAAGAACGGCGGGTACACCAACCAAGAAAACTTGGTGATGCTCTGCCCCTATCACAACGCGGTGAACCAAGACGACCCGAATGCGCCGCCGGGCCGTGGCCGCATGGCTCGGGTCGGGGGTAAAGCGAAAAGGACTCACGGCCCTCCCCCACCGCCCACGCCGTTGCAAGCTCCTCCCGGGTTATTCGGCACCCCGGAAAGAAACGACTAGAAGCTACACAACTAGGAGTCTTAGCACAAGCAGCCCTCCACCCAGAACTATTACTGGGCCGAGGGCTACTCGTCGTGCTTGAGATACGCGCGCTACAGGTTTTCTACGAGACCGGGCTACTCGTCGTGCCTGCGGCGGATTTTGATCACGGTGTCTGCGATGAACAGGACAATGCCCACCCCGGCGGAGGCGAAGAGCAGATACAAAGACCACTCAGTGGCAGTGAGGATGTAGTTCACGAAGGCCAAGAAAGCAACAAAGGCCAACAGCAATGCGCCGATAAGCATACGTGCTCCTTCCCCACCAATGACTAAGGGCTCTGTGCTTTACAAAGAATGTATACCTACAAACGTATACCTACATAAAAGAATAACGGCGCCCCCGCAGGGACGCCGTTCATTCACTGATTAATTGTTGGACTTGCCGGCTTCACCGTTAGGAGCAGCGGTGCCGCGGGACTCCAGCTCCTCAAGCTGAGACTGCAGCAGGGTCTTGAGGCGGGTACGGTACTCGCGCTCGAAGGTACGCAGCTCGGAAATGCGAGCCTCCAGAGCGGTCTGCTGCTGCTTGACCGTGTTCATAACCTCGGTGTGCTTCTTCTCGGCATCTGCCTGCAGGGCAGCTGCCTTCTCCTCAGCCTGGCGAATCTGTGCCTCAGCGCGGGACGTTGCGTCAGACTCAGTCTGCTTTGCCTTGTTCTCGGCATCCGCCACCAGCTTCTTGGAGCGGGTATCAGCTTCCTGCAGCTGTGCATCGTAGCGCTTCTGGGCGTCAGCAAGCTGGGCCTTGGAGTGCGAGTCGGCGTCGGCAAGCTGCTTCTCTGCAGCCGTACGAGCCTCAGCGAGCATGGACTCGGAATCAGCCTTAGCCTCACTGGTAAGACGGTCCGCCATCTCCTGAGCGAGACCCAGCACGCGGGCGGCCTGCATGTGGGTATCCGGGGTGGCGAGGCCCTGTTCGTTGGACTGAGCAGCGCCTGCACCAGCCACAGCAGCGGCGGAAGAGGCAGTGGTGGAAGCAGCCGAGTTCTTCTTTACGGACTCCAGCTCCTTCTTGGTGCGCTCCAGCTCCTTCTTGGAGGCCTCGAGCTCGCGCTTGGCGGCAGCAGCTTCTTCGCGAGCAGTCTTAAGCTCCGCGGAGTTGTCCTGTGCCTGAGCAGCCGGTGCCTGGGCGGACTGTGCCTGAGCGGCCTTCGCCTGCTCCTGCGCACGCTTGGTCTCTTCCTTGGCCTTGGCAATCTCGTTCTTGGAGTCAGCCAGCTTTGCTTCGTACTCGGCGCGCAGCTTGGACTCGACTTCCTTACGTACGGCGGCCTCATCGACCTTTGCGGCAGAAGCGCCGCCAGCAGCGGGAGCCGGAGCCTGAGACTTCAGTTCCTCAACCTGGGCGTGGAGATCATCGTTCTCATCCTGCAGCTGAGCAAGAGCATCCTCAACGAGGTCGAGGAACTGATCGACCTCATCCTCGTTGTAGCCACGCTTGCCAATTGGCGGCTTGCTGAAAGCGACGTTGTGTACATCAGCTGGTGACAGTGGCATTGACTTCTCTTCCCCTTACGAATCGGTCAAACCTCTAGAGGGTCCAGAGGCCGGGTACATATGCGGTTAATAATACGGATTGTGGTAACTCATTGTATCCGAATCAACACATTATCTAACGCTGGCACGAGTCTCAACGTTAACAGGAGGGTTTAATACACCCGTTTATTACATTGCAAGCCCATTGGCGCTGAAAAATAGCCAGCCAATAAGTTGCGAAAGGATGGACAAAAGCAGGAACAAAACGATGATGGAAACGTCGAGCGCAATGCCTCCTAGCTGCAGCGGCGGAATAACCTTACGCAGCGCCTTAACTGGCGGGTCAGTGACGACGAAGAGCACCTCGGCAACCATCATGAACCAGCGGGGCGGATTGAATTGGCGCGAGAAAGACTGAATCATCTCGATGACGATGCGCGCCAACAAAACCCACGAGTAAAGACTCACGGCGACGAGCAGAATTGAACCTAAAGCATTCACAGTGCCCGAGCCTATCCGAACCACCCCCGTAGACGGTACTCCCCTGCCCGAGGGTTCGCCCTCGGCGAACAGAGATGGCACCGCGGCAGCCGCACCGCCGCCGAGAATACCGCTCCGCTTAGACCGCTAGGGAAATAGCGAGAAAACCAACAAACCGCCCCATCGCCCCCTCCCCCTTAGCCAACACAGGGGAGAAAAGGCGCTGAAGCGGTTAAAGCGCGAAGCCTTTAGCGCAGGTGCGCTGCACGCTCGAGCTCAACAGTGGAGATATCGGCACCCTTCGGCACGATAGCGAAAACCTTACGGCTGGTGTCCACGCCCTTCGTCAGGTTCTTCATGCGGCCTTCCAGTGCAAAGCAGAGGCCAGCAGCGAAGTCAACGAAGCGCTTTGCGGAGCCGCGATCAGCGTCAGTGAGCTCGAAGACCACTGCATCACCGTCACGGAAGGGGCCGCCAACCTTCGCTGCATCGTCGAAGGAAACGAGCGACAGCGCCACGATAGTCGGGACAAATTCCTCTTCCTGCTTCTCGTAGGAAGGCGCATACGCCGGAGCGCTATAAGCGCGCTCATCTGCGTAATAAGCATCGTCGGCGTCCATGTCCATCGGGCCTAGCCCGAAGAACTCTTTAGTCCTATCAATCAGTGACATTCTGGGTCTCCCTCTGACCTAGTGTGTGCTGTTCATTTGCTGTCTTGTAATGCACTTTTACAATGACAATTAACCTAGCGGGCGCTCTCCCATAATTCCGGTTCCGACACGCACGACATCTGTTCCAGATGCAATCGCCGGCTCCATGTCAGCGCTCATTCCGGCGGACATTTTCAGGTCTCGCCCAAGCTTGGCCGCCACCTCATCCGTCAGCGCCCTCACCTGGGTGAAAACCTCCGCCGGATCGCTCTCCAGCGGTGGAACCACCATGAAGCCACACAGCTGCAGGTTCTCCAGATCTTCGACCAGATCCACCAGAGCGGATACACCCTCTAGCGGACAGCCACCACGCGCGGTATCACCGTCGGCGGAGACCTGAATATAGACCGGAAGCGTGCCCTCACGCTGGCCGCGCTCCTGGGCAAGAGCCACGCCGCGGTCGAGTGCTCTGGCGAGTTTTTCTGAGTCAAGCGAGTGAACACTATGCGCCCACCGGGCCACGTGGTTCGCCTTCTTGGTCTGTACTTGGCCGATCATGTGGAACCGCATCTCGGGCAAGACCTCCGCCTTGGCGCGGGCCTCCTGCTCGCGATTTTCTGCCACATCCGTTACCCCTAGCTCCGCTAGCAGCGCGATGTCTTCGGCCGGGTGAAACTTCGTCACAGGCAGCAGCTGCGGGGCGGGGCGGCCAGCGGCCTCAGCAAAGCGGTGAATATCCGAACGGGTGCGCGCCAGGCCGGCCCGCAATTCTTCGCGGCGCGCGGTGTTGTTATTAGTCATTAATCCTCCAACCAAATCACGCCGGCTTGGCGTCCAGTAACGCCCTCGCGGCGATATGAAAAGAAATCTGTGTCCTCAATCGTGCAGCGTGGGTCCGACTCAATGGCCGTGACTCCCATGCCCATCAGCTGGCGAATCACACCGGCGCGCACGTCGACGCCCCAGGTACCCGACGCCGTGCGGGTCTTGGAGCCGGGCAGGTGCTTCTCGACGTCCTCCGCCATCTGCTCCGGAACCTCATAGTTACGCCCAGAAGCGGCCGGCCCCATAAGCACCTGGATCGACGAAGGGGTAGCCCCCAGCTCAATCATCGCGTTGACCGTGTTCCGAACGATTCCATTGCGCGCGCCCAGACGCCCGGCGTGGGCGGCACCGATGACGCCCGCGGAGACGTCGACAAGCAGCACCGGCGTGCAATCAGCCACGAGCACGCCCAACCCCAGGCGTTTTTCGGTGGTCACCACCGCATCGGTGGCCGGCACGGGCTCCTTCGCCCCGCGGTGTTCGGCGCCCACGACCGTCACGGTATTGGTGTGCAGCTGCTCCATCCACACGATGTCCTCTAATCCCGTTGCTCGGAGAAGTCTCTCGCGATTGGCGGCCACAGCGGCGGGGTCATCGCCGACGTGATCGCCTAAGTTGAAAGAGTCATAGGGGGACGACGACGCCCCGCCAGCACGGGTTGTAAACACCATGCGGACGGGGCGTCGTGCTGCGTGTGCTTCCTCGTTTACTGGCATGCACTCCAGAGTAGCTGGCTGGGACTAGCGCATGAAGGACGGCACGTCGAGATCGTCGTCGCCATCGTCATCGAAGTCACGGCTGTTGCGCTCAGCGGGGCGCGAGAGGCGGTACTCGTCATCGGCACCACGGCGGTACTCTTCGCCACGGAAGCGATCCGAGGTGGTAAACAGTCCGCTCGACGGGGCTGGCTCAGCCGGCTGCTCGCGCTCGTAGGAGTGGCGCGGGGTGTACTCCTCGCGGCCGATGCGCTGGGACTCAGCTCGCTGCGGCTCGGCACGGGTGTACTCTTCGCGCGGGGCCTCGGTGCGCGGCGCGGCGGGGCTCTCAGGCTGTGCTTCAGCACGGTTCTCGAAGAGGGAACCCGGGCGTGCGGCCGGGGTAGCCTCCGAACCTTGCTGCTGTGCCTGGCCAGACTGCGCCGGCTGGGAGGTCATATTGGCCTGCGCGTCGAAGCCGGTGGCGATGATGGTAACGCGGACTTCGTCTCCAAGGTTGTCATCGATGATGGTGCCGAAGATGATGTTGGCGTCCTCGTCGGCACGCTCCTCCACCATGGAGGCAGCCGCGTTGACTTCGTGGAGGCCCAGGTCGGAGCCACCAGCGATAGACAGCAGAACGCCCTTGGCGCCCTCCATGGTGGACTCCAGCAGCGGGGAGTTAATGGCCTGCTCAGCAGCGTTGAGCGCGCGGTTATCCCCGCGAGCAAAACCGATGCCCATGAGGGCGGAACCTGCGTCGGACATGACGGAGCGAACGTCCGCAAAGTCGACGTTGATCATGCCCGGGATGGTGATGAGGTTGGTAATACCCTGCACACCATTGTGCAGGACTTCGTCGGCGGCGCGGAAGGCTTCGACGATAGACAGCTCCTCGCCGCCCAGCTGCATGAGGCGATCATTCGGAATAACGATGAGGGTATCGCAGACCTCGCGCAGCTCTTCGATGCCGGCCATGGCCTGACGGGTGCGGCGCGCGCCCTCGAACTTGAACGGGCGGGTAACGACACCGACGGTCAGAGCGCCCATCTTCTTTGCGATGGAGGCAACGACAGGGGCTGCGCCGGTACCGGTTCCGCCGCCCTCGCCAGCGGTGACGAAGACCATGTCGGAGCCCTGGAGGGCGTCTTCGATTTCGGTCTTGTGATCCTCCGCGGAGGTCTTTCCTACCTCCGGGTTAGCGCCGGCGCCGAGGCCGCGGGTGGCCTCGCGTCCGATGTCGAGCTTGGTATCCGCATCCGAGAAAATCAGCGCCTGGGAATCGGTGTTGATCGCCACGAACTGGACTCCCTTGAGCCCTTCTTCGATCATGCGGTTGACAGCGTTGACACCGCCGCCGCCGACGCCGACGACCTTGATGTCCGCGAGATTGTTGCTAGATGAGATCATACGAGGGTCTCTTGCCTTTCGAATAAGGTTTTAATGTAAACGAGGAGGCGCCTCTTTTCGTGAGAGGCGGTTACATCCATCTTTAACGACAATGGGGTAATTTCGGCGCACATTTTGCCGCGTGTCGGTACCCTCAACCTCTACTTTAGGGTTGCTGACATGCGGTTTTCTTAACAAGCGCCCCACCCGTCCCACTCGCGACGCCCCTAGCGGCGAGTCACCAGCGACGGGTTAGAAATGTTCCAGGATTCGCCCTCAAGCTTGAGCACATCTTCGAAAGCAATCGCCTTGTTTTTATTGTCTTCGGATGCCCCCCAAAAGATGGTTTTCTCATCCTTTGTGTGGAAAGTCAGCGAATACCTGTCTGCGATCTCGAGGGTCGTCACCTTCTCCCGAATCGGCGCGGGGAGGGCTGCAACGGCCTCGACGGCCGCCTGCATCTCTGGGGAGCCGGAGTCTGTGCTACCGGTCAGCTCCACGGCCTCGGGTGGTGCTTCATCTTCCACAAATTCCTTACCGTGATTATCTACCAACACCGTCGTGCCACCATTGCGAACAAAGGCCACTGCCTCATGTTCGGTGATCTCAATGTGCACCGTCGACGGGAATGCCCGCGATACCGTCGCGCTTTCTACCCACGGGAGCGACGCCACGCCCTGCGCGGCCTCGCGAGCATCCAAGCGCGCAAGGTTCGAGCCCTTGGCGACACCACTAGCTTGCTCCACATCCTCAGCAGCAACGTGATCGTTTCCCACCACCTCGAAGGATTTCACCGTGAGGATAGGAAAAAGCCACACTGCGGCTGCAGCGATGACCGCTACAAGTAGCACCACGCCCACCGCGAGCGCCCCAGTCTTTTTAGACATTCGGTTCCTTCGGCTCTTCCGCCTCATCGTTGCGTCCCAGCTCGGACAAAATCTCACCGGCTACGTAGGTAACCGTGCCCGCACCAATCGTGAGGACGATATCACCGGGCTGTGCCAGGGAAATGACATCGCCAGCGGCTTCGGAGAAATCGGGTTCGAAGATGACCGGCATGTCCTCCGGCATCTTATCGGTGATGATGCGGGAGGTAATTCCTTCAACCGGTTGCTCGCGGGCTCCGTAGATGTCGAGGACGACGGCGGCGTCGGCAAGCGCCAAGGCCTGAGCAAACTCTGCGTCGAACTTCATTGTCCGGGAGTACAGATGCGGCTGGAAGCAGGCGATAACACGCGCCCCCTCATCCTCCGCATCCGCCTTCGCACGGGCCGCGTTAAGTACCGCGGATACCTCCGTAGGGTGGTGCGCATAATCGTCGAAGACGCGGATTCCGCGCTCGCTGCCGCGGTACTCGAAGCGGCGGCGCACGCCCGTAAAGTCGGTCAGGCCCGCGGCCAGTTCCGCTGGGTCTCCGCCGGCCAGCGTGCCGGCCAACAGCGCGGCCGCCGAATTGAGCACCATGTGATGCCCGGGGACGTGCAAGTCATAAGACAACTCCTGCGGCACCTGCCCCGGCAGGGCCAAGCGAACGCGGACGTGCGCGCCGGCGGCGGAGACGGTTTCCTCCAGAATCTCCGCTGCGAGGGGCACGGAAGACTCTTCGCCTACCACACTGCGTGCGCCGTAACCCAGCACCTGAATACCACGCTGTGCTGCGCGTTCGCCGGTAGCGGCCGCCTGAGCGTCTTCAAGGCAAACTACCAAGTAGCCGCCCTCAACAACGCGGTCTGCAAAATCATCGAAGACCTGAAAGTAGCTTTCCGCGGTGCCGAAATAATCCAGGTGATCCGGCTCGATATTGGTAATCACCGCCACGTAGGGGCTGTAGCGCAGTAGTGAAGCATCGGATTCATCGGCTTCTGCAACGAAAGCATCACCCGTGCCGCCGTGCGCGTTGGTTCCGGCACGGTTGAGCTGGCCACCGATGGCGAAGGAGGGGTCGAGGCCCGCCTGCTGCAGCGCGGACACCGCCATGGAGGTAGTCGAAGTTTTTCCATGAGTACCAGCCAGCAGGACCTGGCGGTGGCCGTACATCAGCTCAGCCAGCAGATCTGAACGGCGTATGACCGGGATTCCGGCCTCGCGCGCAGCAGTGAGCTCGGGATTGTCGTGTGGGATGGCGGCGAAGGAAGTCACGACCACGGTTGGCTTATCACCAGCCAGGTCAAGATTTTCAGCGGCATGGCCGATGGCGATGTGCGCACCCATCGCGCGGAGGACGTCGACAGCCGTCGATTTCTTAACGTCCGAGCCGGTGACGACCGCGCCCCGACTAACCAGAATGCGTGCGAGACCGGACATGCCGGAGCCGCCGATACCGACGAAGTGGACGCGGGACAGGTCCGTGGTGGCAGGGGTATCAGTCATGGTGAAAAATCCTTCTTTCATTAACCTGTACTGTGCGTCTAGCCGCGGTTCTCGGCGGCGACACGCTGCGCGATGCGGTCAGCGATGATAGCTGCAACCTCGCCGGCTGTGCTGGCGTCAGCGGCAGTACGCATGGCCGTCAAAGTTTCGGGGTGGTCAAGGATAGCGCGAACTTCGGCAACGAGGCGCTCCGAGGTCAATTCGGCGTCCGGAACTTGGACCGCGGCGCCGGATTCCACCAGCGCGCGCGAGTTCAGAGCCTGCTCGCCATTGCCGTGCGGCAGCGGCACATAGAGTGCGGGCAGACCGGCCGCGGAGACCTCTGCCACCGTCATCGCTCCGGAACGGCAGATCATGAGGTCAGCAACGGCCAGAGCGCCAGCCATGTCATCGATATAGGGCACCGCGGTGTAGTGCTCGTGCTCAGCCGGTGCCTCGTTCTTTTTGCCATAGGCGTGCAGCACTTGGAAGTCTCGGCACAGGTCATCGAGCGCGCCGGCCACGGCAGTGTTGATGCTCACTGCTCCCTGTGAACCGCCGGTCACCACGATTGTCGGGCGATGCGCGTCGAGGTTCCAGTTCTGGCGCGCAGCCGCCGCCTTTGCGCCGTCGGGATCCTCACCCATTCCCGGCCGCACGGGAATTCCCAGGACCTCACCGGGCATACCTGAGCGTTCCTGCGCGTTGATGCCCGTGCCACCGAGGCGGACCCCCAGCTTGTTGGCCATGCCGGCCAGAGCGTTCGTCTCGAGCACGAAGAACGGGATACCCAGAGACTTCGCCGCCAGATAGGCCGGCGCAGCGACGTATCCTCCAGTACCAAAAACCACATTGGCCCCGACGTCCTTCAGAACCGCGCGGGTTTCCCGGACAGACTTGAGGACCCGCCACGGCAGCTTCGCGGCATCGGCGTTGATCTTGCGTGGGACTGGGACCGGCGTAATCATGCGCAAATCGACGCCACGCGCCGGCACGATATCACTTTCCAAACCTCGTGGGGTTCCTAGAGCGGTCACCCGCGCGCCATGGCGCTGGCGCAGCTCCTCCCCCACCGCGAGCGCTGGTTCGATGTGTCCGGCGGTGCCGCCACCTGCGATGACGACGGAAATCGGCGTGTCATTCATGCACTACACGCTACCAGCGCCGCGCTTTCTTACCGTCGCTCGCCGCGCCGATACTCCCGGCGATACTCCCGCCGCTGTTCCCCCTGCGGCGTCTGCGAGCGCGACGAGCGTCCCGTTACTGCACGCCCAAATCTTTCCTCGCGGCTGCGCTCAACATGGCGCTGGGAGCGGTCGCGGTGCGCGCGCTGGGAGCGCGTGCCCTCCCCTCGTTCACGCGGGGCCCGGTGTGCCCCGCCGCGACGCTCATTGGGCGGCGTAGGTTCGGGGATAAAGAAGATACGGTCGAATAGCGGGCGCCCAAAGTTCTGCATGGCGGAAACCTGCAGCGGCTCGTGGCGCGCCACATTGCACAGCAGGCCCATCGAGCCAATCGTGATCACCGCGGCCGTACCACCCGCAGAAATCATCGGCAGCTGAATACCCGTCACCGGCAGCACGCCGATCACGTAGCCAATGTTAATGAATGCCTGCACGACAACACCCACCGCCAACGTGGCGGCCAGCAGGGACTGGAATTGGTCCTGGGCGCGTGTTGCCGCCCGCAGCCCGAAGTAGCCCAGTACGGCGAACAGCCCGATGACCAAGGCACCGCCCCATAGGCCCAATTCCTCCCCAATGATGGCGAAGACGAAGTCATTCTTCGCCTCTGGGAGGTAGAACCACTTGGCGCGTGACTGGCCGAGGCCAACGCCCCAGAAGCCGCCGTCGGCAAGCGAAAGGAAGCCCTGGTAAGCCTGGAAACCGGTTCCTTGTGTGTCCTCGATATTGCCGCGCAGCGCATCGAAATAAGTGTGGAAGCGGTGCGAACGGAAGCCGCCGGCCAAGAAGACGGTGACCATGCCGATGGCGCCGAAGACACCGACGACGGTCGGAACACGCCAGTCCACACCGGCGAAGACCAGAGTGAACACGACGATGAGGGCGAAAGAGACACCCATGCCGAGATCGCCTTGGGCCACAATCAGCACGAACATGATGCCGGCGATGATGGAGTACATCATGAAAGGGTCCGTCAGGCGCATCGAACGGTGCGTCTTATCCGCCAGCGCTGAAGCGCCGTACATGCCCACGGCCACACGGGCGAACTCGGAGGGCTGGAAAGCCACGCCACCAGGCAGCATGATCCAGGACTGTGAACCGACCTCCACACGACCGGTACCAATGCCGGGCACGAGGACGAGGATAAGAAGCAGGATGGATAGCCCCAGAAACCACGGCACGAGTGCCCGGAGCGTGCGGGGCGACATGCGCAGGCCAATCCAAAACACGATGAGGCCGGCGATAACGAGCACGCACTGGCGCAGTGCAGCAGACCACGGGCTATCGGTCTCCGACAGCGACGTCGCCATCGACGAGGAGAAGGCCATGAGCACGCCGATGCCGATGAGCGAAAATATGGCGATGCGCAGCATTAAATAGTCAAGCCCGGGGTAGGCGCGGAGGCGCTCGCGGAGGTCACGCAGGTGGTATCCCAGCGTGCGTTGTGGCTTCTGGGTGCTGGTGGCGGTCACGGGTGCTCCTAGCGCTAGCGGGCGAGGCGGCGGGCAGCGGCGGCAAAGATATCGCCGCGCTGGCCCATACCGGTGTACATGTCCAACGATGCCGCAGCGGGTGCTAAAAGCACGGTATCGCCGGCGTCGGCGTGTTGCACGGCGGCGGACACTGCCTGTTCCATTGCGGCTTCCGGATCGTGACTATCCACGATGACGACGGGCACATGTGGCGCTGCCTTCACGAGGGCTTGGGCAAGCTCATGCTTGTCGACGCCCACCAGAACCGCCGCCTTCAGCCGCGCGGCATGGGTGCGCAACAGTTCCGAGACATCAGCGCCTTTTAGCTGGCCGCCGGCCACCCACACCACGGAGTCCAAGCCGCGCATAGCGACCTCCGCGGCATGTGGGTTCGTCGCCTTGGAATTGTCGATGTAGCTCACGCCAGCATGGCGGTGAACAATCTCCCCGCGGTGGCCAGCCACCACGTAGGAGCCAAGTCCTTCGGCAATGGATTCCGGCTGAGCACCGGCGACAGCCGCGACCGCGGACGCGGCAGCGGCATCCAGCACTCCGGCCAGACCGGCGGGTTGGATGGTGGTGGCATCGTCTACCACGACGGACTTCATCCCTGCCACCTCGTTGACGAGGAGGCTGCCGGTGCTCACGCCTACTTCACCTGCAGCGGGCTCGGCATGGCTGAAAGCGGTTGCGCCGGGAAGAGAAGCAGCGAGCGCTCGAACGTGCTCATCTTCCTTGCCGTAGACGGCATGCTCTCCGCGCAGAATCTTGGCCTTGTCTGCGGCATAGGCTTCGAAGGAGCCATGCCAATCCAGGTGGTCGTCCGCGAGGTTAAGCAGAGCTCCGACTTCTGGGCGTAGCTGGGAGGACCAGTGCAATTGGAAGGATGAGAGCTCCGCTACGAGGATGTCCACACGGGGCTCAGCGGCCAAGGCATCAAAAGATGACACGCCGATATTGCCTACGGCTTGGGCGCGCTGTCCGGAGCGTTGCTCGTCAGCAGCCATGATGGCAGCGAGCATGCCGGTGGTCGTGGTTTTGCCGTTGGTGCCGGTGATCGCGAGCCAACGGCGCGGGGCACCAAAAACTTCTGCTTGGTCGAGGCGGTAGGCCAACTCCACATCGCCGATCACCTCAAGGCCGCGGGAGGCTGCAGCGGCGAGCAGCGGTGAATCTGGCCGCCACCCCGGCGAGGTGACGACGAGCGAGTACTCAGCTAAGTCCACCGCGGAAGTGTCCACGGTGGCAACGCCCAACTCTGCAGCGATACGGCTGCGGGAGTCCGCGTTGCCATCGGCCACCGTTAAGTCCACGCCCAAGCGGGAAAGGACTGCCGCGCACCCGCGGCCAGAGACGCCAGCGCCGGCGATGAGGACGCGGCCGGAGAGGAAGTCTGGGCGCGTCATGCCCCTACTCCTATGCCGGAGGCGGTGAGCCAATCACCGTAGAAGATTGCCACGCCGGCCATCGCCGCCATGGCAGCCAGAAGCCAGAAGCGGACAACGACGGCCGTTTCCGCCCAACCACCGTTCTCAAAGTGGTGGTGGATCGGCGCCATACGGAAGAAGCGCTTTCCGGTGGAGTGGAAGACCACGATTTGGATTACAACGGAGACCGTTTCGATGACGAACAGGGCACCGATGATGATCATAAGTAGCTCGGTACGGCTGGTAACGGAAATACCCGCGACCAAACCACCAAGTGCCAAGGACCCGGTGTCACCCATGAAGATTTTGGCGGGCGCGGCATTCCACCAGAGGAAGCCCAGGCAGCCGCCCAGTCCTGCGGCCGCAAGCACGGCGAGGTCGAGCGGATCGCGCACCTGGTAGCACCCGGCAGCAAAGTTAGTGGCGCAGGAATAGCGGAACTGCCAGAAGGTCATCAGCGAATAAGAGCCCATGACAATCGCGGTAACGCCCGCCGCGAGGCCGTCGAGGCCGTCGGTGAGGTTCACCGCGTTCGACCACGCCGCAATAAGGATGTACATGAAGATCAAGAACACGATGGTTCCGATGACCGTGCCGCCGACAGCTAGGTCGAAAGTATTCAAGTCGCGGATGAAGGATAGCTTGGTGGAGCCTGGGGTCAGCCCCGCATCGTTGGGGAAACGCAGAACCAAGAAGCCGAAGAGCAGCGCCAGCACGAGCTGGCTGACTAGCTTGGCGGTCTTATTGAGCCCGAGGTTGCGGTGGCGGAAGAGTTTGATGAAGTCATCCGCGAAGCCCACCGCGCCCAAGCCTAAGGTCAGTCCGAGGACCAGCAAGCCGGAGGCGGTAAAGGCCTCATGCCCTGTTAGCAGGCCATAGAGGCCAGCCACAACATAGGCCACCAAGATGCCCGCGAGGATGGCAAGGCCACCCATCGTCGGCGTACCGCGCTTGCGCAAGTGAGACTTGGGGCCATCCTCGCGGATCTCTTGTCCGCGGCCGGTATCGGAGAAGTAGCGGATAAGAACCGGGGTGGTAAAGATCGCCACGAGGAAGCTAACCGCACCAGCGATGATGATCTGAGTCACGAGCTTGAAGTCCTTTCTAGCGGCTAGCTGTGGTTCAGCTGTTCCGCGACCAACCAGAGACGTTGGGCATTGGAGGCCTTAATCAAGACCACATCTTTAACGTTACGGCTAGCCCAATCATCGACCCCTGCTGGGGCCACGCGCAGTATGCCGTCCACCGCCTGTGCGGCGGCCGCGGCATCGGCGCACACCACTGTATTTATACCTTGCTGCGCAGCGGCCTCGGCCATCGCCCGGCAGTTGGGATTCTCCCCTACCGCGATGAGGTGCTCGACGTGGTACTTGGCCAAAAACTCACCGAGCTGGCGGTGCGATTGCTCTGCATCGCTGCCGAGTTCTCCCATCTCCCCCAGCACCGCGATGGAACGGGCGTCGGGGCGCGCTGCTGCGGTATAAGCCAAAGCGGCAATGGCCGCTCGCATCGAATCGGGGTTGGCGTTATAGGAGTCATCGATGACGGTGACGCCATCGCGGCGGGTGCGCACGTCCATGCGGTGTTCGGAAGCGAGGCGGTGGCCGGACAGGGCAGCCGCCACCGTGTCTGCCGACACCCCCAGCTCGATGGCTGCGGCGGCCGCGGCCAGTGCATTAGACACCTGGTGGGAGCCAAAGACTTGGAGCTTCACAGCAACGGGTTCGGCATCCGGGCTGTGCAGGGTAAAGGAGGGACGAGCGACGTCATCGAGCACGATGTCGGTGGCATAGTACTGTGCTGCCGGGGCACCTCCGCGACGATTTTCCGTGGAGTAGTACACCACTTTGGCCTCCGTGCGTGGAGCCATGGCAGCGACGAAAGGATCATCGGCGTTAAGGACGGCTACGCCGCCTGCCTCCGCGTTCGGCAGCGCCTCCACCAACTCTCCCTTGGCCTGAGCGATATTCTCGCGCGAGCCAAATTCGCCGAGGTGCGCGCTACCAACGTTCAGGACCACGCCAACGCGCGGCGCGGTGATTTCGGTGAGGTGACGGATGTGCCCGATGCCGCGGGCCGACATCTCCGCCACCAGGTAGCGCGTGTGCTCATCGCACCGCAGAGCCGTATAGGGCAACCCGATTTCATTATTGAAGGAGCCGGGCGGAGCGACAGTCTCCCCCACCTCGCGGAAGATGGTGGCAATGAGGTCCTTGGTAGACGTCTTGCCGGCCGAACCGGTAACACCGACAATAGTGAGTTCCTGCTCTGCGGCAAGGCGCTGCGTTACTGCACGAGCAATCGCAGACAACGCTGCGACAACGGCGGCCGCAGACCCATCTGTATCGTTGGCGTAAATATCCGCGTTGGCACCGTCACCCTCGACGCGCCCGTGGGGTTCGACGACTATCGCCGGAACACCCACCGGCCGCGCCGCCAAAACGGCAACGGCGCCTTTATCAATTGCGGTGGTGGCGTAGTCATGGCCATCCACGCGGGCTCCGGGCAGCGCTACAAAGAGGCTGCCTGGGGTGACCTTGCGAGAATCGAATTCGACAAAACCAGTCACCTGGGTGTTTGGATCATCGACGCTATCCAGGCGGCCGCCCGTGATCTCAGCGATCTCAGCGAGGCTTAACGCAATCATGCTTGCTCCTTGGATTCTTCGGTACTCAGGGTAGTCGCAGTAGTCACGGCTTCAAGAGCTCGAGCCATCTCTTCGCGGTCATCGAAGTGATGGACGGTATCGCCAATGAGCTGGCCTACCTCGTGCCCCTTGCCAACAACGATGACGGCATCACCCTGCTGCGCCCACGCCACGACTTCATCAATGGCCTTGGCGCGTGAGCCTACCTCGCGGATATCAGCCGCTGGGTTTGCCTCCTGGGCGCCCGCAAGCACGGCTGCACGGATCGATGCTGGGTCTTCGGTGCGGGGGTTGTCATCGGTGACGACGACAAGGTCCGCGCCCTTCGCGGCGGCCGCTCCCATGAGCGGACGCTTGGAGGAATCGCGGTCACCTCCCGCGCCGACGACGATGCCGATGCGGCCCGTGCTGCCTTCCAACTGCGTGCGCAGGGTCTCCAGAACGGCCGCGATTGCAGCCGGCTTGTGCGCGTAATCCACCACAGCCACAAAGTCTTGGCCGCGGTCAACACGCTCCATGCGCCCAGGGACTGCCACCTTCTCTACACCCTCGAGGAAGACGTGCGGCTCGATTTCAATAGCGGCGGCCATCCCTGTGGCGAGAGCCGCATTGGCGATGTTGAAGGTACCCGGCATAGGCAGGCGGAATTCAAACGTTCCGGCATGCTCACCGGAGGCAAGCGTTAGTTCCACCTGCTGTGCACCGGTGACCTCAGTGCTGAGCTGACGGCCAGTGATATCGGCATCGCTTCCTTGCGAGGTCGTTGATACCCGGATCACCGGGCGTGCTGCGGCGCGCTGCGCCATACGCTGTCCCCATTCGTCATCGACGCAGATGACGGAGCGGTCGGCGGCGTGGGGGCCGTCGAAAAGCAGGGCCTTGGCCTCAAAGTAGTCTTCCATCGTCGGGTGGAAGTCCAGGTGATCCTGGCTCAGGTTCGTAAAGCCACCCACGTCGAAGCGCGTTCCCTGGACTCGTCCTAGCGATAGCGCGTGGGAGGAGACCTCCATCACCACGTGCGTAACTCCCTCAGACACCATGCGCGCAAAAAGCTCCTGCAAGGTCGGCGCCTCCGGAGTGGTCAAGGAAGTCGGGACCGGCTCCCGGTTAATGCGGGTACCCGTCGTACCAATGAGACCCACTGAATAGCCCGCGTGCAAGAGGCCTGCTTCGAGGAGGTAACTCGTGGTGGTTTTACCCGAGGTGCCCGTCACTCCAAGGATGGTGAGTTTCTGCGTGGGGTGACCATAAATCTCAGCGGACACGGCTCCGAGGATGGCGCGGATATCCTCCACCACAAGAAGCGGCCGCTTCTCTCCGGCGTCGTCGAGGATACGCTGGCCTTCGGCGTCAGTGAGAATGGCTGCGGCCTTAGTATCGGCGGCAAAGCGCGCGCCGTGAACCCGTGTGCCCGGAAGCGCCGCGAACAGGCCACCGGGCGGCAGTGCTGCCGAGTTCAGCCCACAGGACCTAACGGTAGTCGAGGCATCCCCGATCACTGTGCCCCCAGAAATCTCTGCTAGGCGCTTCAGGGTGGTGCTGCTGGTCACGGTGATTCCTCTTCTCTATTTCTCTGTCTCTAGGTTTTCGATATGTGCTTTTCGGTGTGAGAGCTGACTACTCGGCGCGCAAAGTCAGTTGCGGTGCTGGCGGGGAGGGCGGGATATTGTCGCGGTCAAGGAGCCAGGATGCGATATCGCTGAAAACGGGGGCCGCTGATTGGCCGCCGGATCCATCGTCGTTGACACCGGATTCCGGCTCATCGAGCATGACGGCGACGACGAAGCGGGGATCATCGGCAGGCGCAATGCCCGCAAACGTGATCCAGTATTTGGAATTGGAATAAGCCCCAGTGTCCTCATCGACTTTCTGCGCGGTACCGGTCTTGCCGGAGAGCTGATAGCCCTCGATGTTGGCGTTGCCGGCGGTACCGTTGTTCAGGCCCTGCGGATCATCCTGGAAGACCGCTCGGAACATGTCGACGACGGTGCGTGCGGTTTCGGCGCTGACCACGCGGGTGGTCTCGGGCTCCTCCAGCTCTTCCTTCGTCCCGTCCGGCGCGGTGATCGAATCAATGATGCGCGGCTCGATGCGCTCGCCGTCGTTGGCGAGGGCCTGGTAAACAGACGCCAGCTGCAGGGCAGTCCATGACTGGCCCTGGCCGATGGGCAGGTTAGCGAAGGTACCGCCGGACCACTGCGAACGATCGGGAACCAGTCCCGGGGACTCGTTGGGCAGCTCGATTCCGGAGGTCTGCCCGAGTCCGAACTTCTTCAGGTAGTCGGCGTATTTATCTTGGCCAAGTCGATCCGCCAACATCAGCGTTCCGACGTTCGAGGACTTACCGAAGACGCCTGTCGTGGTATAAGGCTCAACGCCGTGCGGCCAAGCATCATTAACAGTCACGCCGGCCATGTCGATGGAGCCGGGCACCTGCAGAACTTCATCCGGGTCAGTCAGACCCTCCTCGATGGTCGCGGCAGCAGTAATAATCTTCGCCACCGAGCCGGGCTCGAAGGGGTGCGAGACCGCCAGGTTGTCGAAGGTTTTGTCCTTCTGGAGCTGCTTTTCGATGTCCTTGTTCGGATCAACCGTCCCCGTATTCGCCATGGCTAAGACCTGTCCGGTAGCGGCATCCAGCACGACCGCCTCAGCGCTTTTCGCCTTCGAGTTAGCCTTTGCCTTTTCCAGCTTCTGCTGCACGTAGGTCTGCAAATCAAGATCCAGCGTCAACGTGACATTTTTGCCGTCAGTGGTGGGCACCTGATCACGGAGGCTACCGGGAATCACCTGGCCATTAGCCGAAACGTCTTCGGTGGAGCTGCCATCAATACCCGTGAGGGTGGTATCACCGGAGGCTTCGAAACCAAACTGGCCTTGGCCGTCCATGGACACCTTGCCGATAACGTTCTCCGCGATAGCACCGTTGGGGTACTGGCGGATTTGCTGCTCATCGGCGGCAAGGCCGTGGTATTCCTCGGAAATAGCTACCGCGACATCTGGGTCGACATTGCGCACGAGGACCTCATACTGGGTGTCGGCACGGAGCTTGTCCATAATCTGCTCCGGTTCCACGTCGCCGGCATCGATTCCGGCCTCCTTCAGCTTGCTCGGAATCCCCTCCGACATTTCGGTGAGCCGCTCGGTCACTTTGTTGTCTAGGTAGGAATTCTTCGCGTCGGGAGCCAAGGACTCAAACTCGGCCTCCCCGGTGGCCTTCTGCTCTTCCTGCTCACGAAGCTCATCGCGCAGGCGAGTCGGTGAGACGGTCAATGACCGAGCACGCATGGTGTAGGCCAAACGTTGGCCATCGCGTGCAAGGATCTCACCCCGTCCGGCGGTGTCGACGTACACGCGGGTTCGCTGCGCTGCTGCCTTCGCTGCCAGGTCTGGACCCCATACAATCTGCACCCAGGCGAGGCGCCCCATCCAGGCCAGCATGATGACGAGCATCACCGCCGCAATGACGTGAACGCGCTGGCGCATCGTCTTTTGCTGACTCAGGAAAGGCTTGCCGGTACGTGGATTCCGGGAGCGGGTCGCGGGAACGACGCGGTCGGCGTCGTAGCGCTGCCGTGGTTGGTGAGAGGCGCCGCGTGGCTGAGCGGCACGGGCGGCGGGAGCCCGCCTCGGGCGCCGGCCACCGGAGTGTGGTGGGGTCACACGTCACCTTTCTGTCTGCAGCGAGGGTAGGTAAGTAAACAGCTGAATGTCTTGCCCCACGCTTGGCGCGGGGTAGAGACAGTCTCATCCCGAATTGTGCCCTATTATCGCCGCCTGCCCACGCAGGCACGCGCGAAGCGGGAGGGGGATTCTATCCCCGCGCCGCATAGGGAGCCTGGGCCGGAATATCCGGCAGCTCAACGCTCGCCTCCCCTGGCTGGCCGCCTTCGGGGCTATCCTCCGAATGCGCGTCCGTGGTAGCGGCACCTCCGCCTTCGCGGTTGCGCTCGCTGAGCGTCGGGCGGGCGTTGAGGTTGTCGGACATGTTGGCCGTCGCATTCGGGTCACTGGAAGCCTGCCCCGGGCGGACCGGCTCACCGTTGACATCGATGACTGATTCCATATCCGGGGTTGCCTCGCGCTTGTGCTCGATGTTGCCGTCTGCGCCAACCTCCACAACGCCCGGCTGGACCGGAATGCCCATCTTGGCTTCGTGGGCGCGGCGAGCGACATCCGAGGCCGAACGAACGTTTTCCAAGTCTCGGTTCAGGGTTTCCAGCTGGTTATCCAGCGTGGATTCTTGGGCGGTGAGCTCCTGAATCTTGAAGGTCTGGGACGTAGACAAGCCCGACAGCCACATGGCTGCGGCCACACCCGTAATCAGCAGAGCAATGGCGGTGAAGGACAGGCGCGCGAAGAGGCCGTTAACCCGCGTGGGCTGTGAGACACGACGCCCACGATTGCTTACGACCTGCTTCGAGCCAAGGCGGCTTCCCCGCAGGCCGGAGCCAACGCGGCGAGTAGGAACGGTGCCGCGGTGCGGGGTGCGGCTCGGCAGCGGGGTGGTACGACGCCCCCGTTCAAGCAGCGCGGTTCCCTGGCCCGTGGCATCGGCTCCAGTGGTGAAATCGCGGCTTGCGCCCATGGTGTGGGTCCTCTCGTGGTCGCGGCGGTGCGTTGCCTGTGCGGTACGGTCTCTCAGCGTCATGGCCTACCTCCCGGTTCATGAAAAGACGGTGTCCCCTCAAGGCGTTCGAGCGCGCGTACACGGACGGATGCCGCACGCGGGTTCTCCGCAATCTCTTCCTGGCTCGCCTTCTCCGCACCACGCGTCACCACGGAATAATGCGCCGCGGTCCCGGGCAAATCCATGGGCAGGCCCGCTGGAGTGGTCGAGGTGCTGAGCTTGGTGAAAGCATGCTTGACAATGCGATCTTCGAGCGACTGGTAGCTCATAAACACCGCACGTCCGCCAATGGACAAGGCATCCGTAATCACAGGGATAACCTGCTCAATAGCCTCAAGCTCACGGTTAACCTCAACGCGCAGTGCCTGAAAGGTTCGCTTCGCCGGGTGGCCACCAGTGCGGCGCGTTGCTGCGGGGATGGTGGCGTACAACAAGTCGACCAAGCGCGCGGAGTTGCTAAAAGGCTCCTTTTCCCTTTCCCGCAGAACCGCGGATGCGATTTTGCCGGCGAAGCGCTCATCGCCATAGGTCTTTAAGATGCGAGCCAAGTCGCCGTGACTATAAGTATTGAGAATGTCGGCGGCGGTCATTCCCTGGCGAGGGTCCATGCGCATATCCAGCGGGGCGTCAGTCTTGTACGCAAAACCGCGATCGACCTGATCCAGCTGCATGGAGGACACACCCAGATCAAATAGCGCCCCGGCTATGCCGTGCTCCCGCGCGATGGAAAAGATCTCGTCTTCCCCATCCGCGATAGCACTGCCCACCTCATCGAAACGCGCGTTGACGCCCACGAAACGGTCGGCGAAGGGGCGGAGACGTCGAGAAGCACTGCTCAACGAAGCAGAGTCACGGTCCACGCCAATGATGCGCACGGAGGGAAAGGCGGTGAGAAAATATTCGCTGTGACCACCCGCGCCCAAGGTACCGTCAACGATGACGGCATCCTCCCCTGCCGCCTCGACAGCTGGGGCAAGCAACTGGGCCATGCGAGCACGCATGACGGGGACATGGCCGTGGTTCTCGCTCACGTCGTAGTTTATGGTGCCGTCGTGCTCCACAGTTGCTGTCCCCCTTTCCGTTCAGGCGCTTAATGCTGCGGTCTGATGTTCTCGATAAAAAGCGAGTGCGTATAGGGCCCTGTCCGAGGAAGGGTTCTGATGTCGGGGAAGTACACCAGCTCATCCTCCTCGGGCAGAGTCCGTACACGCACTCTTGGTTCGCCGGGAAAGCTTTAGAGCAGCCCAGCAAGTACGTCATCGGCGTCTGCCGCCGAGTAAGCATCTTCAGTTTGCGCCTGGTATTCAGCCCACGCGGCTGCATCCCAGATTTCGAGGAAGTCGACCGACCCCACGACCACGCATTCCTTTGTCAGGTTTGCGTACTCACGGTGGCCTGCTGACAGCGTGATACGCCCGTGCCCATCGGGGCGCTGCTCGTCCGCACTCGCTGCCAAGTTACGGATGAACGCACGCGCGTCCGGGTTGGTGCGTGACACAGCCGCCGCCTTCCTAGCTCGTGCCGCGAATTCCTCCCGCGGGTATACCGCAAGCGAATGGTCCTGACCCTTGGTGACCATGAGGCCACCGGCCAGTTCTTCACGAAACTTCGCTGGAAGCGTGAGCCGCCCTTTGTCATCGAGCTTGGGAGTGTAGGTACCGAGAAACATCCCCGGGTCCACCTTCCTGCCACTCGAAAACTCCGGATTCCTCTCGCGACAAGAGAACAACTCTCTCCTCCGCTGCGCCCCACTCTACCCCACTTTCCCCCACCGCCCACACCTTTAACGCCCCTCTTCCCCGCGTGTCACGGAAAACATGCAGCTAAACAGGAGTTTTTTTCGGTGGGAAGTTTTCCCAGCACACTCTTGACATACCCCCTAAGCGCGCACTTCACACCCTTATTTACACCTGCAACTTTCACCCCTTTAGGGAGGTTCCTCCCCCGCATTCACACGATCCTGCGGTTTATACGCGCATTACCCCGCAGCCAAGCATCTCACACTCCACCGCCTCACCGGCCTACACGGGGCCAGTGGGGGAAAGTGGGGAATTTAGGGAAACTGCCCAGGAAGCCGTTTCTCGCGACAGCATTTTTAGAAACGCCACGTTCCTATGTTAGAAACACATTGTTGCTATCTCACATTTGACGGGGATGGCATTCCAACAGATTCCCACCCACTAGGAAGATCCACCATGTATCTAGCTTGGCGCGAGATGCTCTTCGCGCGTACCCGCTTCCTCCTCATGGGCGTTGTCCTCGCCCTGATGTCCATGCTCGTCGTCATCATCTCCGGCCTCACCGCAGGTTTGGTCAACGACGGAGTCTCCGGACTGAAGGCCATGGACAGCGACGTCGTCGCCTTCGCCGACGGCGCCCAAAAGGACTCCGCCTTCACCCGCTCCGTAATTGATGCCTCCGCAGCCGAATCCTTCGCCCGCCTCGATGGCGTAGACCAGGCCGCCCCTTTGGGCCTGACCATTGCCAATGCCCATAACCAAGAGGGCACGGCAGTGGATTTGACCCTCTTGGGAGTAAAACCCGATTCCTTCCTCGCTCCAGCTGGGCTCCCCACCATCGACACCACGCGGGTCGACGGCCAACCCAGCAACACCAAGCACGACATCATCGTCTCCTCCACCCTGCAGGATGAGGGCATCGAAGTCGGTGACACGATCACCCTTGACCGCCTGGATATCCCTCTCAATGTCATCGGCTTTAGCGATAACCAGCGCACCTTCGGTCACGTGGACGTGGCCTACCTGCCTTTGGATATCTGGCAGGAGATCCATGCCGGCGGACGCCACGGTGAAGCCGTCAACCCGGACGCCTATGAGGAGGCTTCCGTCATCGTTGCCCGCACTACAGACAAACCCGACACCGAAGCCCTCACAGAGCGGTCCGGACTCGACGTGCGCACCCTCAAGGAAAGCTTCAACTCCTCCCCCGGCTACACCGCTGAGATGATGACCCTGTCCATGATTACGTGGTTCCTCTACGTCATCGCCGCGCTCGTCACTGGTGCTTTCTTCCTCGTCTGGACCATCCAGCGGGCAGGCAATATCGCCACTCTTCGCGCGATGGGCGCCACCAAGGGCTTCCTGTTGCGCGATAGCCTCGGCCAAGCTGTAGTCATCCTTGTCTTGTCCATCCTGGCGGGCGCGCTGGTGGCCGTCGGCTTAGGCAGCCTCTTGGAGCAGACCGCGATGCCTTATGCCACCGAATTCAGCTCTGTCATCAGTGGCGGCCTCATCCTCTTCGTCGCTGGATTGCTCGGTGCCTTCATCGCCGTCGTCCGCGTTACCCGAACCAACCCCCTCGCTGCCCTAGGAGAAAACCGATGAGCCCAGCTTTAGAACTACACGACGCCACCATCAGCTACACCGATGGCGACTCGCAAGTTAAGGCACTCGATTCCGTCAATCTCAGCATCGATCCCGGTGAATTCGTAGCCGTGGTTGGCCCATCCGGCTCTGGAAAGTCCACACTGCTCGCCGTTGCGGGCGCGCTGACAACACCCGATTCCGGCAAGGTCCTAGTCGCAGGTGAAGATATCGTGCCGCTGAGCGGCACCCAACTGGCCGAGATTCGTCGCAACCACATCGGCTTCGTCTTCCAGTCCACAGGTAACCTTCCCTCCGCGCTGACCGCGGAGGAACAAATCGAGCTGGCCACCAAGGTCATCGGCAAGACTGGGCGCTACTCCAGCGCTGAGCTGCTCGACAAGGTCGGTATGAAGCATCGGGCGAAGCACCGTCCAGGAAGCTTGTCCGGCGGTGAGCGCCAGCGTGTCGGCATCGCCCGCGCGCTCGTGGGCGATCCCCAAGTGCTGCTTGTCGACGAACCCACTGCCGCCCTTGATCGCGCACGCTCCCAAGAGATCGTGGCGCTGTTGGCAAAAGAATGCCACGACTTTAACGTCGCTGGCATTATGGTCACTCACGACTATGAAGTCCTTGAGCACTGCGACAAGGTCTATGAGATGGTCGACGGCCGCTTGACGCCTGCCTCAGCCCCAGCGTCAGAGTAGAAAAAGAATGCGCAGCTTAACGTAGAATTACGCGCATGCCGAAGATCACTGAAACGACAGTAGCCGAGCACCGCGCCGTCCAGCACCGCGCGGTGCTGGAGGCTGCCGAAAGGTTGATCATCAACAACCGTGGTGCGGTACCGACCTTGGCCGAGGTAGCTGCGGAGGTTGGGCTTGCTCGCCCCAGTGTCTATCGATATGTGTCTTCTCAACACGATTTACTGGTGCAGCTTCTCATCCAGGCCACACAGTTGTGGAATGAACAGCTCGAGGCCGCCATGAAGGTGGCTCCCCCTGAACCCACGAAACGCCTCCGCGCCTATGTGGACGCCACACTCGAGCTCTTTGTTCATGGGGCCCACGGTCATTTGATGACTGCCGCTCAACACTTCCCCCGAGCTTTTGCTGACGAGGAAGTGCAACGCTCTCATGACGGCTTCGCCTCCATCGTTGATGCGTTCTGTCCCGGTATTTCCGCGGTAGACATTTCGCTGCTCAACGCAGCCATCCTTCGGGCTTCGGAGCTAGCGGAGCGCTCTCCGGAGCAGCTCGATAGCGCGACACAGACTCTCTATGCAATGGCCGATGCCATTGTGCCCCACCCTCCTCCGCGGATGAGAGCAGACCAGGACAGATAAAACCGACTAAGAACAGCTAAGAGCAAAGCAGCCCTCCGCGAATTAACGCGGAGGGCTGCGGGGCGAGAGTACAGCTATCTATACAACGCCCATGAGCGCCTTATTTGGGGCCTAGCGTTCTTCAAAGCGACGGCGGAAATTGTCTTCCAGGCGGTTTCCAACGCCGCTGCCGCCCTTCTTGGATTGCTTGTTGTGCCCGCGCGCAGGGGCATGCGTGCCGACTGCAACCAGAGAATCTTCAGACTTTCCGCGCAGCATCCAGACACCGGAGCCGAACATAACGAGGAAGCCAAGGACGGAGAGGCTGACAAACCACAGAGATTGCTGAGCCAACGCGATACCGCCCACCATCATGCAGAGACCAACAACAATCAAGGCCACTCCGCGGAGGGTGATGGCACCCGAGTTTCCGCCGAAAGATGTTTCACCGGACACAGACGCGCCAAAATCAGGATCATTGGCCAGCAACGACTGTTCAATTTCACGCAGCGCTTGCTGTTCGTGCTCAGAAAGGGCCACAGCGTCCTCCGTAATGGGTTGGGGTTTAGGTAGTAATACTGGGAATGTGGGTTACTACCTCTATAACGTCAAGGATAGCGAGATAGTTCCCACAAAGACAGTCCATAATTTGGCCGCACTACCCCCTCACGGCCTATGACCCCGGCCCCAGTCTTAGGCCGCCATTACCCCGAAGCCCAGCTCGGACTCAGTCGCATCCACATAACGTGCGGCAAGCGCTAAGTACTGATAAACCGAATCCGGCTCAGGGACCGGATCTAGCCCAGAGGCCACACGTGAGCGCACACGGGAGTACTCCTTAAACTCCTCTGCCCACTGCGCATCAGCCAGGCCAATGAGAGCCACCTGCTCCCAGGCGGAAGTAGGCAAGCGCCGGCGGCGCGACACCGTGGACGCCGCCACGCGTGCCCCGGCTGCACGTAGCGAGGCGCGGTAAGCCATTTCCAATGCATCCGCAAAGCTTCCCTCCGCTGCGCTTCTCCGCGCATCCGCTAAGAGGTCTAGTGCTTGGTTCACAAAACGGTCTCGCTGCACCCGCTGCATAGCCTCACGGTTCCGGCTGCGGGCCGCCGCTGTTGCTGAGATTACCTGTGCCATGTCCTCTCCCCCTTGGGCTTCTTCCTCAGTTTGTCGATAAAGACTGTGCCGTTGATGCTGTTGATTGTCTGCTGTTGTTCGTTGTTGCGATTCACCTTAAAACCACCTTCCTACATCCACCTCCAATTTTAGAGCACGTGTTCGAATTAAACAATGGTGTTAAAGCATCATTTCGAATGTTTTCGAACACGCACACCACGACGCTTGATGGAAGTTTCCCCGAGTGCTTTCACATACCGCGAGAATCTGTTGTTATTAGACATGTGAGTTACACGCTGCGCCGCTTAAGCCCCCAAGAGTTCGCCATTGCCCTCCCGCACTTGGTAGATATCTACATTGCAGCGATGGACTACAACCCCTCGGTGCGCGAGGGGTCCATCTCACGATGGCGCGCAGATCTCATACGCCCAGGGTTTTCCTGCGTTGTGGCCACCGATGAATATGGCATCGTCGGCTTTGCCTACGGCTTCCTAGGCACCCCCGATACCTGGTGGGATAAACAGCTCCGCCGTGCACTCGCCGCCTGCGGCGGCCCTACCCCAGAGCAAGAAGAGATTCTCCACAATTACTTCGAGCTGGCAGAAATCCACGTGCTCCCCGCGAAACAAGGCCACGGCCTGGGCCGCGCACTACTAGAAGCCTTAGCCTGGAATCTTCCCGCTCACTATATTTTGCTCTCCACACCGGAAGTTCCTCATGAAGCCAACTCCGCCTTTGGGCTCTACCGCAAGATGGGCTTTGGCGATTTCCTGCGCGACCTCCATTACCCCGCTGATTCCCGCCCCTTCGCAATCCTGCAATCTACTGTGCCGCTCGCGCCAACCGACACCACTTAACCTGGCGCCTTAGCCCTGAACCTGCCCAGGTAAAGTGGCAAGCGTGACTACACCGCAGATACCTTCCTTGGACGAAATTCCCGCAGCCGTACGCGAGGAGCTCGCGCTTTTTCTAGACCGCCAGCGTGATGCCATCGCATCCATCGGCGCTCCGGTAACCAACGCGATTTCCTATTTGGAATCCTTCGTGCTGGATGGCGGCAAGCGCATCCGTCCCCTCTACGCATGGGCAGGTTTTATCGGCGCACGCGGGCTGGAAGGGTCGGAGTCCCCGCAGGCCATGCTCCGCGCAGCCACATCCTTGGAGTTCATCCAAGCCTGCGCCCTGATCCACGATGACATCGTGGATGCCTCCGATACTCGGCGCGGTAACCCAACCGTTCACCGTGGCGTAGCAGCCCGCCATCGCGAACTCGGCTTCCACGGCGATGCTGATTTCTTCGGCCAGTCCCTTGCCATCCTCGTGGGTGACATGGCTCTGGTCTGGGCGGAAGACATGCTCCAAGACTCCGGCCTGAGCCCTGAGGCACTCGCGCGTGCCCGCGCCCCTTGGCGCGCTATGCGCCGCGAGGTAATCGGCGGGCAGATGCTGGATATCTGCCTCGAAGCGGAAGGTTCTGAGGACGCCACGTTGGCTGATTCCGTCAACCGTTTCAAGACCGCCGCCTACACCATTGAGCGCCCCCTGCACTTGGGCGCAGCCATAGCCGGCGCCCCCGAAAAGCTCGTCGCTGCTTTCCGCGGCTACGGCCAAGACATCGGGGTCGCCTTCCAGCTGCGCGATGATTTGTTGGGGGTCTTCGGTGACCCCGCCGTGACCGGCAAGCCGGCCGGTGATGATTTGCGCGAGGGCAAGCGCACAGTCCTCTTGTCCTTGGCACTGCAGCGCGCGGATGCCTCCGATCCCGCCGCGGCTGCGGAATTGCGTCGCCTCATCGGTCAGACAGAGGATCCCGCAGAGATTGCCCGCATGGCGCAGATCATTGCGGATTCGGGTGCACCGGATGTCGTCGAGCAGCGCATCAACGATCTCACGCGCTCGGGCCTTGACCACCTTCACAATGCTCAGGTTTCCCCCGAGGTTACGAAGACTCTGGAAGAGCTGGCTCACAAGTCCACGGCCCGCCGGATGTAGCATGGCTCGTCCCACAACCACGCGCGTGCCCCTGCGCATTCCCCATCCCCTGCCTTTGGGCATCATCGCCGCTGTCGTGCTGGCGCTTGCCTCTTTCTCCGGTGGCGCTACCCGCAATCGCGGTGGATTCCTTGAGGCGCTCAATATCGGCTTTCTGGCTTATGGCCATGGCCGCAACATCGGCATGGTCCTCTATTGGGTTGGCCTTTTCGGTTTGGTTGCCGCATGGGTTTTAGCCGGCCGCTACTTCATTGCCCCGCAGTTGAAGAACCCACAACCAGACGGCGCGCTGTCCGATATTCGTCGGATGCTGCTGTGCTGGGTTGCCCCTTTGTTGTGTGCGGCACCGCTGGCTTCTCGCGATGTGTATTCCTATCTCATGCAAGGTGCGATGGTGCGTGATGGCTTCGACCCTTATGTCGAAGGCGCGGCGGTGAACCCTGGTCCCTTCCTCTTGGAGGTCTCCCACGACTGGCGCAACACCACCACCCCTTATGGCCCCTTGCATCTGTGGATGGGCAATGGTGTAACCCACCTGGTAGGAGAAAACGTCGCCGCGGGCATCATCGTTTACAAGGCAATTTCGGTCCTGGGTTTTGCAGCTATCGCCTGGTCAATTCCACGGCTAGCCCGAAGCATCGGAGGCGATCCTGCCCTCGCGCTCTGGTTGGGCGTGGCGAATCCAGTGATGCTCTTGCACCTCGTCGGTGGAATGCACAACGAATCAGTCATGGTGGGCTTAGTATCGCTGGGCTTGCTTGCTGCAGTGCACCACAAGTTCCATGTCAGCCTCCTTCTCGTCGGTGTGGCAGTCTCCCTCAAGGCCACCGCTGTCTTCGCCGCACCTTTTATCGTGTGGCTCATGCTGCACCACTGGGCCCCAAAGGGGACGAAGCCCATCAAGCGCTTCGGAGTCTTCCTCCTGTCCGGCTTCCTTGCCGTGGTGGAGGTCGCACTGGCGGTGGCGGCGATTACGTGGGTGTCGGGAAGCTCGTGGGGCTGGCTGTCACAGATCAGCGGCAATTCCAAGGTCATCAACCCTCTAGCTGGCCCTACCCTGCTGGCTGACATCCTCGTGCCGCTCATCCAGGTCTTCTCCCCCGATACCACCTATAACGGTGTGCTCACCGCGCTGCGCTCGGCTGCGATGTTCCTCATGATCCTCGGCCTCGTCCTCGTATGGTGGTGGGGTCGCACGGGCGTGCGCCGGGCTATCGCCGCCACGGCCGCTGCCTACCAGGTGGCATTCGTCTTCAACTCTGTGACGCTGCCCTGGTACTACGCCTCCGTGCTCACGCTCATGGGAACGTTCCGCCCGCCATTGCCCTTGATCAAGCTCACCACCGGCGTGGCTATTTTCATCGGCGTCGCCTTTGCCGGCGACGGGAACCACCAGCTTTATAACTGGTTCTGGGATATCGCCATGGTGGTCGTAGCTTGGTCAGCAACGCAATGGATTTTCGATGGTGTTCCACGCACCACCGCGGCCCCGAAGCCCGATGAGGGTTCTAAAAAGCCGAAGCCTGTGCGCGCCGAATAACCTCGCGCGCCAGGTGCCCGTGCAGCGCGTCAATGGGGCGGCCTGGCAAAGAATCATCTTCGGTAAATAGGTGCGCCAGAATCTCGTTATCGCCCCACCCGTTGTCGGAGAGGACCGTAATCACTCCAGACACATGCTTGGAAATGACGCCTTTGGCGTTGAAGAATGCTTCCGGAACGAGGCGCTCTCCCTCGGCATTGCGCCACACAATGAACTTGCGCGCATTGAGAAGATCGAAGACACGCGTGATCGGGAGATCGAGCCTTTCAGCGACCTCCTTCAGCGTCAGCAGCTTTTCCCCGGCGAGGAGCTGCGGCAGTTCTGGGTGCGGATTCTCGGTGTTTTTCTCAGACTTAGTCACGGACACAACTGTAGCCGGATCACACTTTGGGGCGCCGATCAGCCATACTGGAATCCATGACAAGGCTGAACGTGGGCGACATTCTTGAGGGACGCTACCGCATCGATCAGCCGATCGCTCGGGGCGGCATGTCCACCGTGTATCGCTGCGTTGACATGCGTTTGGGTCGCGCAGTGGCGGCCAAGGTGATGGATGAGCGCTATCACGATGACCCCGTCTTCGTCACCCGCTTCGAACGCGAAGCACGCGCGATGGCGCAGCTGAGCCACCCCAATCTCGTCGCCGTGCATGACTTTTCCGCGGATGGATTACCCATTTATCTCATCATGGAGCTCATCACCGGAGGTACCTTGCGCGAGCTCCTTGCGGAACGCGGACCCATGCCGCCGCATGCCGCAGCCGGCGTCATGCACTCCGTGCTGGCCGGGCTCACCGAAGTGCACCATGCCGGCCTCGTGCACCGAGATATCAAGCCGGACAATGTTCTGATCACGGATAGCCACCGCGTCAAGGTCGGCGATTTCGGTCTGGTTCGCTCCGCCAAGGCGGAGCACGATAGCTCCGGCCAGATCGTCGGTACCGTCAGCTACCTCTCCCCCGAGCAGGTCACTGGCGCGGATATCACGCCGGCCTCCGACGTGTACTCCGCGGGAATCGTGCTCTTTGAACTATTGACCGGCACAGTCCCCTTCCACGGCGATACCCCGCTGGCGCACGCCACCGCGCGCGTGCACGAGGATGTGGTGGCGCCCTCCTCCCGCATCGAGGGGGTACCCATGCTTTTCGACGCCCTCGTGGCCACCGCCACTGCACGCCAGCCAGCCGAAAGGTTTGCGGATGCCGGCGAATTCCTCGATGCCTTGGATGATGTCTCCCGCGAGCTACAGCTCCCGAAGTTCACTGTCCCCATTCCGCGGAACTCAGCTGCCGCACGTACTGCTGCCGTGCCAACGGATTTTTCGGGCACGGATAATACCCGGGTCTTTGAAGCGACCTCAGCTATCCCTGCGCCCCAGCCCCCAACGCGGGAAACCCGGGTAGAGCCGCGCAACGACGCCTTCTTCCCGCCAGCCGAGCCTGTCGAGCCCCCGGCACCCTCCCCTGCGGTACCGGAGCCTTCTGCCCCCGTTCCTCCAGCCGGGGCCGAGGAAGAGCCGGAAGAACGGCCCTTGAGCAACCGCAGCGCGATAGCCCTCATTGGCTTCCTCGTCCTCGTCGGCCTCGCCACCTTGGCCGTCGCCGTGGCGGCTTGGTGGTTCGGCTCCGGAGAATACGGCACGTGGCCGATTCTCTGGAGGCCGTATTAGCCTGCGCAGCTCCTAGTTGCGCAGCATCTCAGCGATAAGGAAAGACAGCTCCAGCGATTGCTGGGTGTTTAGGCGCGGGTCCACGGCGGACTCGTAGCGGCCCGGCAGATCCACATCCGTGATGTCCTCAGCGCCGCCAAGGCACTCGGTGACGTCCTCACCGGTGAACTCCAGGTGCACGCCGCCCGGGTGGGTGCCCAGTTCACGGTGGACCTCGAAGAAGCCTTGGACCTCGTCGACGATCTTGTCGAAGTGGCGGGTCTTGTAACCGTTCGATGCCGTGAAGGTATTTCCGTGCATAGGATCGGACTGCCACACAACCTTGTGGCCGGAGTCCTCCACTGCCTTGATGATCGGGGGCAGCACGGAGCGCACCTTATCGTGGCCCATACGGGCAATCATGGTGAGGCGGCCCGGCTCACGGTTCGGGTCAAGCTTCTCCGCGTATTCCACTGCCTGCTCCGGCGTCACGCCAGGGCCAAGCTTGATGCCCACGGGGTTGCCGATGATAGAAGCAAAGGCCACGTGGAAGTCCTCAAGACCACGGGTACGCTCACCAATCCACAGCTGGTGTGCAGACAAGTCATAAAGCTTGGTTTCGCCGTTGAGATCCGTGCCCAGTCGGAGCATGGAACGCTCGTAGTCCTTCAACAACGCCTCGTGGGAGCAGTAAATCTCCGCCGAGCGCAGGGTCTCGTCCGAAACCCCACAGGCGTTCATGAAGGCCAGGCCGTTCTCAATCTCATCCGCCAGCGCCTGGTAGCGCGCACCCGCCGGGGAGTTAGCCACGAATTCGCGGTTCCACTCGTGGAGGCGGTACAGGTCTGCGGTTCCGGAGTGGGTCAGCGCCCGGACCAGGTTCATTGCCGCCGAGGAGTTCGCGTAGGCGCGAATCATGCGGGCAGGATCGTGGCGGCGGGACTCTTCGTTAGCTTCCACGCCGTTAACGATGTCACCGCGGTAGTTGTACAAGCCGTTCGCGTCCAGATCAGAGGAGCGCGGCTTCGCGTACTGGCCGGCGATACGTCCCAGCTTTACTACCGGAGTGGACGCGCCGTAGGTCAACACCACGGCCATCTGTAGCAGCGTCTTGATGTTGCCGCGGATGTGCGGCTCAGTGTTGGATTCGAAGGTCTCGGCGCAATCGCCACCCTGGAGGAGGAAGGCTTTGCCCAAGGCGACGTCGGCAAGCTTGCGCTTGAGATCCTCAACTTCCGGGGCCACGACGATAGGCGGTACGGATTCAAGAATCTTGCGCACGTTATCAGCCTGCAGCTGATCCCAGCTCGGCTGCTGTTTTGCCTCGCGGGAAATGGCGTCTTGGAACTTCTCATTGATCCCCTCCGGCAGCGGCGGCAGATCAGGAAGCACTTCTTTGGGAATATCTACTGTCCAACTCACACCCAGTATTTAACCATCTTGGGCCTGTCACGCGTTAGTTAATGGACTTTTCGGCCGCGGTATTAATTCACGATTAATGCACGCGGTTGCCCCTAGTCAGCGGCAATTGCTGCTCGCAGACTCGAAACTTAGCCAGATTATGGCGGGCGTCGACCAACGCATCATGGTTGCCATTGGGTACTGGAGGCAGCTTAGGGCGGCCAGCAAACTCCCAATACTGCTTCAGTTCGCGGGTATAGCGCGGCATCCCCTTGGGCAGGCTAGCCATGTCTCCCCACAGTTGTGCGAGGACCACATGGTCATAGGCTCCTACCCAAGCCCACAGCTCAATGGGCGTGGAATGCCGGCCCAAGAATTTCAAGAGCTCTTCGCGGATGGTCTCACGTGATTTCCAAACTGGGTCTGCGGGGCTTGGCAATTTATCCAAGACGTTCTCCCGCACCCACGCATTAGCCTTCGCGGGGTCGAAATCTGTGGACACCGCGTAGTACTCGCTTCCGTCTTCCCCGACAATACCGATGGAGACCAGCTCGATGGTCGATCCGTCCTCAATGAATTCGGTGTCGTAGAAGTAGCGCACGTCCCGTATCCTAGTCTGCCGCCTAGAGCTGCCTTGCCACTGGGGGCCTATACTCAGCTGCGTGAAGAAAGCCCTTTCCTCTCCCTTTCTCCCCCTGATAATCGCTGGGCTGGCAGCCCTACCGTGGATTATCCAGCCTGCAGCGTTATTCAGCGGCGGCTCCGTGCTTCCCTATTACCACGTTGACCTCGATGTATATCGCGAAGGAGGGCGCGCGCTGCTGCGCGGAGAGAATCTCTACACGCAAAGCTATGTACTCGACAACGGCGTCTCACTGCCCTTTACGTACCCGCCTTTTGCCGCAGTGCTCTTTGCCACGGTGTCGTGGATACCGCTGTGGCTACTCTCACTTCTCCTCACTGCGGCATCGGTGGCAGCGCTCTGGGGCTGCCTCTACGCCGTCCTTTCTCGGAGTTGCACCACTCACAGGCCCGGCTGGTGGTCTTCGTGGGCGCTCTGTGTGTGTCTGCTGTGCGAGCCCGTTATCGATACTCTCAGCTTCGGCCAAGTCAATCTCCTGTTGACAGCGATGGTCGTTGTCGATTGCCTGCTGCTGAACTCGCGGAGCCCGTGGCGTGGAGTCCTTAGCGGCGTGGCTATGGCTATCAAACTAACCCCGGCGGTCTTCCTTGCGGTCTTTGTCATCCGCCGCGAGTGGCGTGCTTTCACTACGGCCCTAGGTTCCTTTGCGGTCTGCGGCGTGGTGGGCCACCTCGCTTCGCCGGCAAGCTCCACGGTGTATTGGAGCGATACCATCCGGGATTCCTCCCGCATCGGCACACTGACCTACTCCAGCAACCAATCCCTCTGGGGCCTGCTCAGCCGCGTCATCCCTGAGCAGGCAACAGCCCTCTGGATAGTCGGGTGCCTCCTCATCGTGGCGACGTTGTGGTGGGTCATGGAGCGCACATCCTCACAGATTGAGCTTCTGCTGCTAGCCTCGTCGGCAGCGCTGCTGTGTTCACCTGTCTCGTGGTCGCACCACTTCACGTGGCTGTGCTTGGCGGCGGTGTATCTGACTGCCCGCCGCCGCTGGTTCATTGCCAGCCTCACATGGCTAGTTCTTCTAGCCCGCGGTCACTGGCTTGTCCCCCACGGTGAGCAACTCGAACTGACGTGGTCGTGGTGGCAGCAGATTCCGGGCAATGACTACTTCTTGCTTGTCGTATTCCTCGTTGCGTTGAGCTGCTGGCTCAAGCTCACACCTTTGGAGGAAGGTTCCTTCTTCCGCCGACTGGCTCCGATCGGCGGTGGGGTCAGCGCCCAGCCCAAGACGGGTACCTTGCCTAGGGCCCATAGGGCCAAGGACGCAACAGCGCAATAGAGCACGCACATGCTGAGCCAGAACCAGGTGTTTTCCAGCGGCCATTGACCCGCCAGGGTGACCTCCCGCGGGTGGAGCGCCATGGGGTAGCCATAAAGAACGGTCAGGCGCTGAGTAGTTATCCCACGCGCGGCGGGTGAAAAATCCGATGGCATAGGCCACGGTCATCCCGGAATATGCCCAGAAGCTACGATGATCCCACGTTCCCTTAAACGGTGCCTCGATGGCGGAGGTGAATGCAGCAATGGCATCCCGGAAATAGGCGGCGCGTGAAAAGCTCTGCGAAGCTGAAGCGAAACACCTTTTGTGCGAAGAAGCCGCTCACCAAAAAGAACAAAGGCAAACGCAAGGGGTCCAGCCACACGTTGAAGGCAGCCAGCCACGTGTCCTTGGATTCTGGAACCGTGAGCGTGATGTGCAACAGCACGACGCCCAAGATGGAGATCCCCTTTGCTACATCGGGTCAGGCTAATCGCTGTTTGGGGGAGGAAGTCACTGATTACCGCGCCTCCGAACCGGGCTCGGCCCCTTCCGGGTAGCCGTGTCCGGCTTGCAAGGAAGCCTTGACATCGGAAGCGTACACGTCGACATAAGGTTCGCCCGTCAATTCCGAGAGTTGCTTCATCACGTAATCCGTAAAGGCACGAGCGGTGGCGTGATCTTGCGGGTCGAGGTTACGCTCAGCGGCCCATGCTCGGGGGTCGATGGGCTCTCCCACGCGCATGCCGACGCGAACTGGGCGCGGAATCCACGAACCGATCGGGTTGGCCTTCCGGGTATTGATCATGGCGATCGGAATGACCTTTTCACCCGTGGTCAGCGCGATGCGCGCCATGCCGGTGCGCCCCTTGTAGATACGCCCATCAGGTGAGCGAGTTCCCTCCGGGTAGATGCCAAAAAGATCTCCGCGGCCAATAATGCGTTCCGCGCTCGCCAGCATCGCGTCACTAGCGTCCTTGTTGACGCGGTCAATCGGCACCTGCCCGACCGAGCTAAAGAACCACTTTTGCATGCGGCCGACGAAGCCGGGGGTAGTGAAATACTCGCTCTTTGCCAAGAAGGTAATCTGCCGCGGGCACAGAAGCGGGAAGTAGAAGGAATCCATCACCGCTTGGTGGGAGGAGGCCAAGATAGCCGGTCCGGACTCCGGGATGCGATCCATTCCTTCGGACCATGGGCGGTTCCACACTCGAAGGGCCGGGCCGAAAAAGATGTGCTTGAAGGCCCAGTACCACTTGTTTCGCATCGCTTATAGTCCTATCTGTATGTGCCGAACAGGCAGTGCTGCCCGGTGAAAGAAAAATGTGCGGTGTTAACCTCGGTGCTCCTGGCGGGCGAGATCAGCGACTCCGATCATACCTGCCGCCGAACCCAACTTCGCGGTTGCGACTCGGGCCAGGGGCCTGTGACCGGCCCCGACAATCTGGCTAGCCATGGACTCCCGCGCTTGATCTAGGTAAAGATCCGCGTCCTGGGACACCCCGCCGCCGATTACAATCAGCTCTGGATCGAGCACATCTGCCACCATGGACAACCCCTGCCCGAGCCACTGGCCGAAGTTCTCCATGACGGCCAATCCCAGTGGATCACCTTGTCGAGCCGCAGCGGTGATCTCCTCGCCGGAGGGGTTTAGCGGAAGGGCGGTATCATAGTCGCCGCGCAATTCCTCGCAGGTATCCGGCAATGCGGTGCCGGAGGCGTAACGCTCGAGGCAACCACGCTTGCCGCAGGAGCACAGGCGCCCACCCGGTGACACGACAAGGTGCCCAAACTCTGGTGCGGTACCGAAAGCTCCTCGGTAGATTGTGCCGTTAGTAAAAAGCGTGGCACCAATGCCGGTTCCCACGGCAAAAAAGACCCAGTCCTTCGCACCCCGTCCAGCACCGAAGCGCCATTCCCCCCAAGCAGCCGAGTTAGCATCGTGTTCTAGGCGAACCGGGATGTCCATACGGTTGCTGAGGATCTCGCGTACTGGGGCATCACGCCACGGCAAATGCGGTGCGAAACGAACGACTTCACACTCGGGATCCAAAAAGCCTGCGAGAGCAAGCCCCACGGCCTCGATGTCATGGGATGCGGCCAGATTGTCTACGCAGCGCACGATGTCATCTTCGAGTGTTTGCGCATCCGTGGCGGTGGGCACACTCAGCGAATCCACAATCTCTCCGGAGGGATCAATCACCGCAGCACGCAGGTTGGTTCCACCGATATCGAACCCGATGGTGAGGCCAGCGTGGCCGCCTTCAGCGGAGGGAAAGTGTTCAAGCATGACTAGTAGGATATACCGCGTCCTGCCCACGATCACATTCAAGAACCTCACGCAATCGTGCGCCCATAATCTCCCACGTCCAATGCTCTTCCACGTGGCGCCGTCCAGCTTCCCCCATACGGTGGGCTCCGGGGACGTCGCCAAGCAGCGTGCACAACGCTAGCTCAAGCTCCGGCACCGAGGAACCGCGCACAACTATGCCCGTCTCCGGCGTTACTGTCTCCGGCGCACCGCCAGAATCCCCTGCAATCACTGGCAGGCCCGCCGCCTGCGCCTCTAGGTAGACAATTCCCAGGCCTTCGACGTCGAGGCCGCCACCCCGGGTGCGCGCCGGCATGGCAAACACGTCGGCGGCGTGTAGCGCCATCCGCAATTCCGCCGTATCCCGTGCTTCCTGCACCACGGCGTCCGGGCAGTACAGGCGCGCAAGCTCACGCACAGTCGACTCATAACGACCGCGCCCGATGATGAGCAACTGGGCATCTGGAATTCGCGCGCGCACTTCCGGCATTGCGCGCAGCAGCTGGTCTTGGCCTTTCCGCGGGACCAGGCGGGAGATGCAGACGATGACCGGGCCTGGGCCTAGCCCGAAGTGCTCCCGTGCTGCTTGTTTCTCTTCCGTAGTAGCCGGGGTGAAATCCTCTAGGTTGACCGCCGAGGGCAGGTGCACCCACCGGGCACGCGTGCCGAACGCGGGCTCGAGCCTGTTGCGCGTGTACTCAGAGATATACGTGATGACATCGGCATTCTGACCGATTCTGCGCAAGGCTTGCCGCGCCAAGGGAAGCATGGACCACCCCACCTCATGCCCGTGCGTCGTTGCCACAATGCGGCTTGCCCCAGCCGCACGCGCGGACGGCGCCATAAGCGCCAGCGGAGCTGCAGCACCAAACCAGACTGTCTCAATGTTGTTTTCACGAATGAGCTGCTGCATACGACGAGCTGTGGCGGGCGTCGGCAACATAATGCTGCGTGGCCAGCGGACCACGGTATAGGGCAGCGTCGCGTCATACTCCGCGGCAGCGTCACTATCTTGAGTCGAGGCGAAGACCACGACATCCTGCGGGTTGAGGGTGGCTAGAAAATCTCGAAGATAGGACTGAATCCCGCCAATAGTAGGCGGGAAGTCATTGGTGACGAGGAGGGTGCGCGCCATAGCCTAGTAACGAACAGCGCCTTGGACGGGCATGGAATTAAGCGGCACCACGGCCACGGGCACACCATAGGTGGAGGCGTGAACTACTTGGCCATCACCGATATACATTCCCACGTGGGTCACGCCGGGATAGTAGCCCACGATGTCCCCTGGCTGCAGCTGATCCATCGGCACTGGTGTGCCACCGGCAAGCTGCGCCTGGGAGGTACGTGGAATGCTCTTGCCCATCTGTTGGTAGCTCCACACCATGAGACCCGAACAGTCAAAGGCATCGGGACCGGTAGCACCCCACCCATAGGGAGCGCCGATGCGGGTAAGAGCGGCCTCGACGGCGGCGGAGCCAGAGCCATCAGCCAACGCGGCTAAGTCAAGACCGGAAGACCCGCCGAAGTGCTGGATCCACGCCTCCCGCGCTTCGGGGCTGAGGCCATCAACGGTGACTTCTAGTTCCTTCTGTTGTTCCTCCAGCTCGGCCTTTTCCTTGAGAACAGTATCCCGCTGTTCCTGCAATTCATCACGCTTGCGGCGGGCTTCCGCGGCAGCATCGACAGCTTCCTGGTGCGCATCATCTGCGGCGGCAGAGGCAGCTACCATCGCAACTTCTTCACGTTTCGCAGCCTTGGACAACGCGCCCAGGTAGCCCATGCGCTCGACCGCGCTGGCGACGTCATTGGCGTTAAGAGCAGCCGAAACTGAGGTCGATGCAGCATTCCTGCGATAACGCTTTTGCGCGAGCGCATCGATGCGTTCCTGTTGCGCAGCTACCGCCGCGGAGGCGTCCTCGGAACTGCGGTGCGCTTCCTCGGCCTTGCGGTCCAACTCTTCAATGGCCTTCTCCGACTCGGCGAGCTCATCCTCAAGCCCCTTGACCTCTTCACCCTTGGCAGACACGCGCTGGGCGACGTCCGCCATACGCGCAATGAGGCCAGGGAGATCTTCAGGCTCCTGCGCTTGCGGGGTGCTTTCTTGCTGCTCCGGAGAAACCTCCTGGGACATAGCCGATGGTGAAAGGACGGCTACTGGAACGGTGCTCAAGGCAAGTGCAGCGACCGCACACGCAAGGCCACGACGCGACATGGGTACCCCCGAAACTTAGAGAAGGTTAATAGCTGACTGGATCATACCCTCAGTCGAGCAAAAACATAACGGCTACAAGAATAGCCGAGCCCCTTCCCTACCCTCACCATCAACATGGCAAGAGCAGCGGAAGGGGTTGAAAAGACTACCCAGCGCGCTTAGAAGCGAACTGCGGAGTGAATCGGCATGTAGTGCAGGGAGCGCTCGCCCACCGGGGTGCCGGAGTTCAGAGCGTCAATGATGGTGCCATTGCCAGCGTAGATGCCGACGTGGGATGCACCGGAGTAGTACACGATGATGTCGCCCGGCTGCAGCGCATCGAGGGACACCGGGGTACCGGCGGAAGCCTGCGCCTGGGAGGTGCGCGGGATGGACACGCCAGCCTGCTGGTAGGCCCAGGATGTCAGACCAGAGCAATCGAAGGCGCTCGGACCATTAGCACCGTAGACGTACGGGGAACCGATTGCGGAACGAGCGGCTGCGAGCACCTTCTCACCAACAGACTGGGACGGTGCCGGGGCCGGGGCTGCGGCGGCCGGGGTCTCAACAGCAGCGGCGTAGCCGCCACCCTGGTTAGCCTTGAAAGCCGGGATGTAGCGGTCAACGTTCGGCAGCTGCTGAATGTTCGGGACACTCTCCAGGCCGGCAACGTCGAAGCGGATGTCGGTGTTCGGAACGACAACCTCGGCGGCGTTGGCGGCTGCCGGGGTGACAACCGCTGCGGTTGCTGCGATAGCAGCGGTGGATGCAATGCGACGGGTGTTCAGGTTGCCCTGACGACGGTGCTTAGCCACGAATTTAAACTCCAAATCTTCCTGCGCGCCTACTTTTCTCCGCCAAGAGGACAACCTTGCGTTTATCTTCTCTGCAACGCGGATGAAAGCTCTGACCCAAGGGACGGGCCTAGTGTTCGACGATGACCCATTCCTGTAGAGCCATCTCCACTCGGCCCCCGAATTTTTAGGAGGGGCCAGACGCGGCGCTTAAATCTTCAGTTCGTATTGAGCACCGGTGATGTGTACACCGTGTCGGTAACTCAATGTCTCGAATAGGTTACGAAACCATCACAAGCAATGTCGAGTCAGAAACGCAAAACCGACTCCGTTACCGTCCTGTTATCAAATGGCAACCTAAACGACATAGTGCACAATTCTTCCACTCCAATGCACAATAACTATCGCCGGAAGCTTGCCCTGAGCAGCGACATCAGGGCCTCAGGAACACGCGCCGCCCCTAGACCATTGCCACACTACGCCAACAGAAAAGCTCTACAAAACTGGCTGTGTAACCTTCGTCACACCGCCGTAATGCGCTTTAACAAAAGCCCCATTTGACCCACCACCAACTCTCATCCGAGCTTCAAACGACACTAATCGCAGAAGGAAATCCGCCCTCCCAGGCCCGCACGCATTCCGCCTCCCATCACTAGCGAACAACGCTGATGCAACAGCAGCCATATATATAAAGAGAAGCACGGGAAGCGCACTGTCCAATCACGCACGACGCTCAACGCAGCGACGACAATCAAGGGACCTAGCGCACCGTTCGAAATCAACTACTAAGGACGCGCGAAGCCGAAGAGAATCATGAACGCCGGGACTTGCCGCTTGACTCAGTAATTGCCCCTACCTCTTCCCTTGAAGTACTTCCGGCCGACGCCCAGCGCTCTATCTCGAGCGACGGTATCGCCGAAAGAACAGATTAGGGAATGCAAAAGGGCCCAACGGCCCTCTAGCCCTGCTAGCACCTGCAAGCGGCCCGCATAAGCGGCAAGAACGAAAAAGCGTCCCGTCCATCGCATGGACGAGACTTACTGCTCTATATAGGTCACGCTCTACCCGCGCTGCACACGCCCAGATAGAAGGCCCCCTACCCCACTTACTTCGTGGAGATCACAGCGTGAGGGAAGCCAGGCAAGCGGAAGACCGCAAATGCCTGTCGGGGGCGGTAAGGAAAAGGCTGACGAGACTTCACCTAATGCACCTCATGCAATAAAACGCTGAGAGCCCGCACCCCTCCCTATTATTCGGAAGGCGGTGCGGGCTCTGTGAGCGTGTTTCAGTGAGTGAAGGCGCTAGATGCGGCCATTCTCCTCGTCATCGCGACGGTTAGCCTCGTTGAGCTGACGGAACATCTCCGTCTCCTCAGCGTGGTTCTCGTGGCGAATCTCGTTGACGCGGGACACGATAGCCGGGTCATCGGTGGAGAAGATACCCTGCGTTTCGGAGTCAGCCAGACCAAGCTGGTTAAGCTGCTTCGGAACCTGGGCGCCAGCGTACTCGAGCGGAATCGGGTGGCCGTGGTCATCGACCGGGCCGAGCGGCTGGTGAACCTCGATGAAGGCACCGTTCGGCAGCTGCTTAATAACGCCGGTCTCAATACCGTGCTCCAGCACCTCGCGGTCGGAGCGCTGCAGACCAACGCAGATGCGGTAGGTCATGAAGTATGCAATCGGCGGCAGGACAATCAGACCGATACGGCCAACCCAGGTCATCGCATTCAGCGAGATCTGGAAGAAGTGTGCCACGTGGTCGTTACCACCAGACAGCGTTACCAGCAGGAAGAAGACGATGGCAGCCGCACCGATAGCGGAGCGAACCGGAACGTCACGCGGGCGCTGCAGAAGGTTGTGGTGAGCGTCGTCGCCCGTCAGCTTCTTCTCAATGAAGGGGTAGGCGAAGAGCAGGACAACCATCAGGCCACAGAGCAGTGCGACCCAGAACGCAGACGGAATGGTGTAGTTGCCGATGTAGAGCTCCCATGCCGGCATGACACGAGCAACACCGTCAGTCCACAGCATGTAGATATCCGGCTGGGAACCAGCGGAGACCTGGGACGGGTTGTACGGGCCAAGGTTCCAGATGGCGTTAATCGTCATCAGACCGGAGATAAGAGCCAGCACGCCGGCAACCATCATGCCCATGCCGATGGCCTTCGTGGCGAAGACCGGCATAATGCGGACACCGACAACGTTGTTCTCAGCGCGACCCGGTCCAGGGAACTGGGTGTGCTTCTGGAACCAGACCATGATGAGGTGCGCTGCGATGAGACCCAGGATGATGCCCGGGATAACCAGCACGTGCAGGATGTAGAAGCGGTCCAGCATAAGGTCGGACGGGAAGTCGCCACCGAAGATGGCCCAGTGCAGCCAGGTACCGATGATCGGCAGACCCAGGATGATGGCGGACATGATTCGCAGACCAACACCGGAGAGCAGGTCATCCGGGAGGGAGTAACCGAGGAAGCCCTCGACCATGCCCAGTAGGATCAGAGCGCAACCGATAATCCAGTTGGCCTCACGCGGGCGGCGGAACGCACCGGTGAAGAAAATACGCAGCATGTGGGCAATCATGGACATCATGAACATGAGTGCTGCCCAGTGGTGCATCTGGCGAACGAACAGGCCGCCGCGCACCTCAAAGGAAATATCCAGAGCCGTTGCATAAGCACGGGACATCTCGACGCCGTTCAGCGGAGTGTAGCCGCCGTCGTAGATGACCTTCGTGATGGAAGGATCGAAGAACAGCGCCAAGTAGATGCCGGTCAGCACCAAGATGATGAAGCTGTACAGTGCCATCTCACCGAGCATGAAGGACCAGTGAGTGGGAAAGACTTTGTTGAGCTGGGTACGCAGGACGCCGGCGGCGGAGTACCGCTCGTCCATGTTGTTACCCATCTGTGCAAGTTTGTTACTCATTATGACTTACGCTCCCAGAATGCAGGTCCGACGGGCTCGATGAAGTTGCCCTTAGCAATGAGGTAGCCCTCTTCGTCCACGTCAATCGGCAGCTGCGGCAGCGCACGGGCGGCTGGGCCGAAGACCGGCTTGCCGTAGTGCAGAGCATCGAACTGCGACTGGTGGCACGGGCAAAGAATGCGGTTGGTCTGAGCCTCGTACAACGAGGTCGGGCAACCAATGTGGGTACAAATCTTGGAGTAGGCGTAGTAATCGCCGTAGTGGAAGTCTTCCTGCCCCTTGCGCTCGATGGCCTTCTTGGCGTCATCGTTGCGCAGGCGGATGAGCATCACGGCGTTACGGTTGCCATGGATAGAGTGCATGTGGTTGGTGTAGACGTCCTTGTCCTCGGAGTACTCCGCACCATCATTGACATCCTCAGCAGCCAGCGGGAAGACAGTCTCCATACCACCGGCAGCCAGATCCTCCGGGCGAACACGCACCAGGCGGGTGACGCCACGCGTGGTGTAGTGAGAGCCGGACTCACCCTCGTGCATCTCTGCGATGGTACCGGTGTCGCGAGCGAGATAGAGCTTGACGCCCTTCTCGTGCATGGTCCAGCCGGAGGTCCACAGGGTGCCATCACCGGTGTAGTCCAAGTCGTGGCGCTTCTTCCACGGGTTGTTGATAGCGCCGGCGAGCGGAGCGATAACGGTCAGGCCGAAGAGAACGCCGGCACCACCGAGCAGACCCTTGATGGTCTTACGACGACCCAGAGTCGAGGTGGTCCAGGAATCATTCAGCAGCGCGGTCAGCGTGCGACGGTCAACCTCATCAGAGGGGCCATCGTGACGACGCTGAACGGAAATCTCCTCGGGGAGAATCTTCTTGACGTACTGAACAATGGCAAAGCCCAGGCCCAGGATGCACAGACCAGAGGTCAGGCCAAGCAGCGGGGTGTACAGGGTGTGCCACCACAGGCCATCCTCACCCAACATCTTGTACTCCCACGGCCAGAAGAGGTACACGCCGAGGAAAGCGATACCCATCAGGACGGAGATGATCAGCCAGAAGATGACATTGCCAGCAGCGCGCTTCTCAGCGGGATCGCCCTCGACTGGGAAGCGCTCCTTGCGGAATGCGACGGTGACATCATCCAGCTCGGTACCGAGCGCTGCGAGCTCGTCGTTGCTCATAGCATCGAGCTCTTTACGAGAGTAATTCTTCTTTACGTTGCTCATGAGCGAGATCCAATCCACATAGCGGCAACGCACAGAAGGCTGATGCCGATGATCCACATTGCCAGGCCCTCAGCCACCGGACCGAGGCCGCCGAGCGACCAACCAGCCGGAGACGGGGTTTCCTTCGCAGACTTGAGGTAGGCGATGATGTCCTTCTTCTCATCTGCGGTCAGCTGACGGTCAGAGAACTTAGGCATGTTCTGCGGACCGGTCAGCATTGCCTGGTAGATCTCCTGCTCGTTGGCCGGGTCGAGCGGCGGCGCGAACTTACCGGAGGAAAGAGCGCCTCCCCTACCGGTGAAGTTGTGGCAGGACGCGCAGTTCATACGGAAGAGCTCGGAGCCCTTTGCTACGTCCTCGGCCTGGATCTGGCCGTTGTAGTTAGCGCCACGCAGGGACTCCTGCGCAACGGAGCCATCCTCGTCGTAGACGATGTCGGCACCGCCACCGTTGGCAGCGACGTAGGCGGCAAGCGCCAGGGTCTGCTGCTCGGTGTAGCGCGGAGTCTTGCGCTCGGCCTGAGCGTCGTTGGACATCATCGGCATACGGCCGGAGTGAACCTGGAAGTACACGGAGCCGGCGCCAATACCAACGAGGGAAGGACCACGGTCCTGGATACCCTGCAGGTTCGCACCGTGGCAGGTGATACAAGCGACTTCGTAGATGTCCTTGCCCTCTTGAACGAGTGCCTGGTCATCCTTTGCGGCGGTGGCCACCTGTGCGTCAGGGGTCAGGGCGGAAGCCAAGACACCTGCGCCGGTGAGCCCGATGCTCAATGCAAAGACGCCAGCAAGCGTGCGCTTCGCCTTGCGGCGACGGCGGGTCTTCTTAGCCGCGGCAGTGGTGTCTTCCACTGCGGCGGGCTGCTGGATGTTATCCATCATTTTCCTTTAGATAACTCGTACATGGAGATGAATGACTGTAGGCCGGCTATTCTCCGGCGACTACGGCCTACTGAACTAGGTAGATGACTACGAACACGCCAATCCACACAACGTCAACGAAGTGCCAGTAGTAAGACACTGCCATTGCCGCGGTGGCCTGTGCAGGCGTGAACTTGGAGCGAGCAATGCGCGCCAAGATAATTCCGAAGGCGATCAGACCCGCAGTCACGTGTGCCGCGTGGAAACCGGTCAGGATGTAGAAGACCGATCCGAAGACACTGGACTGAACAGTGAGACCTGCCATGATCAACTCTGTCCACTCGAACGCCATGATGCCCAAGAAGACAACACCCAACGCGATGGTTACCGAGTACCAGAGTCGGAGCTTGTAAACGTCACCCCTTTCTGCTGCAAACACGCCGAACTGAGAGGTCACGGAGGAAAGAACCAGGACACTCGTAATGAGGAAGCCCATGGGCACGTTGATGTGCGCCGTGTGCTCTGCCCAGTCACCCTCCTGGCCGTTCGCACGCGAGGTGAACCACATCGCGAACAGTCCAGCAAAGAACATCAATTCCTGAGACAGGAACACGATGGTGCCGACGCTGACCATGTTGGGTCGGTTCAGCGCGGCAACACGTGGTGCTGCCATACCTTGGTTAGAAACTACGCTCGTCACGCCTAACAGTATGGCTGGTCTGACCGCATAAGTCATCTCATTTCCCCCCGATTTTTTTGAGGCCACGACCTAGACCTTCACAGTTTTCACCCCGGACAGGAACTATAAATCTTCCAGGAAGTAGTCGGGAACTTTTTAGCGCGCTTTACGACGCCCCATCCCTGCAGGTAGTGAGTCTTGGCAACGCATGTTGTGAAGCCAGCAACAGGACAAGAAGAGGTACGGTTCGCCCGCAATCCGGCACGGGGCGGTCCTTCCCTAATGAGATAAATCACACCCACCCCCATAGGCGAAAGTGCAGGACTGCAACTTTCGGTTGACCCCCGTAAAAATGGCCGTTAACGTGCTGGAATTCTAAGCCCAGACCTCCAGGTACACGCTTTCGGCGGCCGCCTGCTTCCCCCAGCGCCCCACCCATAGCGATATTTTTTCGACTTGTTGGGAACTTTCCGCAACGCAGTACGACGCAGTCTTATCAACGACAAAACCTCCGCCACGAGGTGTGGCGGAGGCTTGAGAAGTCGTGACGCTAGAAAGCGCGGCAGAAAAGGTTAAGCCTTAGTGCTTTTCCTTCGGAAGGCCATACTGCAGAGACAGGCCGGTCACGGAGGTGACGAGCAGGACTGCGCCCAAGATGATCATCCAGAAGTAGAGGAAGATAATGCCTAGACCAAGAACTGCGATTGAACCGGTCATGCACAGCGGCCAGATGGAGCTGGGAGAGAAGAAGCCGAGAATACCAGCTGCGTCTTCAGTCTCCGCTTCTTCCCAATCTTCCGGCGCGATGTCGGAACGGTTATCGGTGAAGTGCAGGTAGCCACCCAGCATGAGGCAGAGCAGCATAGCGAGGACCATGCCCACGATGCCGACCCACTCGGTGCCGTACATGTAGCCATCATCCTTGACGTAGTTAACGCCAATGATGTAGACGATGAGCGACACGAAGAGGTAGGTCGCGATGGAATAAAAGACCTTAGATGTTGCACGCATTTTCTATCAGTTCCTTTTCTTATGCCGCCTCAGCGGTGTCGACAAAGTTGTCGGCATCGCGGGTGTCGCGCAGAGAGTTGAACGGAGCGGTGGTAACTGCGTAGGGCTCTTCACCGATGTGCTCGAGAGCCTCGGCGTTGGTTGCCTGCGGGTTCTCCTCACGGAACTTGAGGTACTCGTTGAAGTCTGCGCGGTCAACGACGCGAATCTCAAAGTTCATCATGGCGTGGTAGGTACCGCACATCTCAGCACAGCGACCAACGAAGGCGCCCTTTTCCTCAATCTTCTCTACCTGAAAGCGACGCTCCTGAGAGTTGTTCTCCGGGTGTGCGTAAGCATCGCGCTTAAACAGGAACTCCGGAACCCAGAAGGAGTGGGAAACATCGCCGGAGGCGAGGCGGAACTCAATCGGGGTGTCTACCGGCAGAACCAGCACCGGAACCTCTTCGGTGGTACCAACGGTCTCAATCTTGTTGAAGTTGAGGTAAGAGATATCGCCCATGGACTTACCGTGGATCGGGTTCGGGTTCTCAGTACCCTCCGGATCCATGGAAGATTCCTCAGCGAGCTTCTGGCGCTCAGCATCGGCACCATCGTAGTTCTCGCCATCAACCTTGTTCTCGGCGTAACCGAACTTCCAGTTCCACTGGAAAGCCGTGACATCGACGGTAACCTCAGGGTTCTTATCCAATGCCGTCACCTTCTGCTGTGCCTGAACCGTGAAGAAGAACAGGCCCATAATGATGAGAATCGGAATGATGGTCAGAGCCATCTCCAGCGGCACGTTGTACTGCAGCTGCTTGGGGAACTCGCCCTTACCAGCCTTCTCAGCCTTCTTCGCATTCCAGCGGAAGATAGCGGTGAGGAACAGACCCCACATAATGAAACCGATGATCCATGCAGCAACCCAGACCCAGATCCAGAAGTTGTACATCGAGGTCGCCTCAGGGGTCACGCCCTTCGGCCAACCCATACCAAGGAGGTTCTCAACGGCCGTCGGTGCTGCGACGTCACAACCCGCCAGAGCTAGACCGCCCAGAGCGATGACGCCCGCTAGGCCCGCCTTACGGCCGAGGTTGCGTTGCTTACGCTGTCCCACGTGTGTTCTGCCTTTCTGTGCACACAAACTTCTCGAATACTCACAGAGCATTCCTACCCAATCAGGATAGAGGATCCTGCCTGAATTTCAGACCTTTTCACTGGACTGATTAGACGCTGGCTCCGCTCTATAAATAGTGAACGTACGGGATGTTACCGGCCCACCTGCACAAGGTCACACCGACTACCCCACCCTCCCCCTACCCGCTATGACCCAATTCACAGAGCGCATAGCTGTACATCATCCGAAAGTTCGCACCCTAACGGGGAGCGCGGCGCGGGGTTCGCAGATCCTCCAGATCCGGCCGTAAAGTGTGTCAAAGATGAAGCTTGATATATAAGGAGAAGCAAGTATATGTGCGGACTCTGCGCGCTACTGAGCGCCGATCGCAATGCCGCCCAGCACCTGGAGGCCCTCGAGCAATCCCTCCAGTGCATGCGCCACCGCGGCCCCGACGCTGCTGGCACCTGGCATGACGAGGATGCAGCCTTCGGCTTTAACCGTCTATCCATTATCGATCTAGAACACTCAAACCAGCCGCTTCGCTGGGGCCCTGAAGACAACCCCGAGCGCTATGCCCTCACCTTCAATGGCGAGATTTATAACTACGTGGAGCTGCGCGAAGAGCTTAGTGCCGCCGGCTATACCTTCAATACTGAAGGCGATGGCGAACCCATCGTCGTCGGCTACCACCATTGGGGCAAGGACGTTGTCGAGCACCTGCGCGGCATGTTCGGTTTCGTCATCTGGGATACCGAAACTCGGACCATGTTCGCCGCGCGCGACCAGTTTGGCATCAAGCCCCTCTACTACGCCACCACCGACGCCGGCACCGTTTTCGCCTCTGAAATGAAGTGCATCCTGTCGATGGCCGATTCGCTGGGTCTAGACCTCAGCCTTGATAAGCGCGCCATCGAGCACTATGTGGACTTGCAATACGTGCCTGAGCCGGAGTCCCTCCACGCCACTATTCGCCGCGTCGAGTCTGGCTGCACCGTAACGCTTCGCCCTGGCGAAAAAGTTGTATCGGATCGCTACTTCAAGCCCCGCTTCCCCATTCAACCTGTGAAGCAGGGCGAGGAGCAGAAGCTCTTCGATAGGATTGCGCGGGCATTGGAGGATAGCGTCGAGAAGCACATGCGTGCCGATGTGACCGTCGGTTCCTTCCTCTCCGGCGGCATTGACTCCACCGCCATCGCAGCCTTGGCCAAGCGCCACAACCCGGACCTCCTCACCTTCACCACCGGATTCGAGCGCGAAGGCTACTCCGAGGTCGACGTCGCGGCCGAGTCTGCCGCCGCCATTGGTGTAGAGCACATCGTTAAGATTGTCTCCCCCGAGGAATACGCCGAGGCTGTTCCGAAGATCATGTGGTACCTGGACAACCCCGTGGCAGATCCCTCTCTTGTCCCCTTGTACTTCGTGGCCCAGGAGGCCCGTAAGCACGTCAAGGTGGTGTTGTCTGGTGAAGGTGCCGACGAACTTTTTGGCGGCTACACCATCTATAAGGAGCCGCTCTCGCTAGCTCCGTTCGAGAAGATCCCCTCCCCGTTGCGCCGCGGCTTGGGCAAGCTCTCACAGGTCCTCCCAGAAGGAATGAAGGGCAAGTCCCTGCTCAACCGCGGTTCCATGACCATGGAAGAGCGTTACTACGGCAACGCCCGCTCCTTCAACTTCGAGCAACTCCAGCGGGTGCTCCCGTGGGCCAAGCCGGAGTGGGACCACCGCGAGGTTACCGCTCCGATTTATGCGCAGTCCCAAGACTTTGACCCGGTAGCCCGCATGCAGCACCTCGACCTGTTTACGTGGATGCGCGGCGATATTTTGGTCAAGGCCGACAAGATGAACATGGCCAACTCCCTCGAGCTGCGCGTTCCTTTCCTGGACAAAGAAGTATTCAAGGTCGCGGAAACTATCCCCTACGACCTCAAGATTTCGCACGGCACCACCAAGTACGCGCTGCGCAAAGCCATGGAACAGATCGTCCCGCCGCACGTACTGCACCGCAAGAAGCTGGGCTTCCCGGTTCCTATGCGCCACTGGTTGGCCGGCGATGAGCTTTATGGATGGGCCCAGGATCAGATCACGGAGTCCCAGACCGAGGACATCTTCAACAAGAAGGAAGTTCTGGAGATGCTCAAGGAGCACCGTGACGGAATCACCGATCATTCCCGCCGCCTGTGGACGGTGCTGTCCTTCATGATTTGGCATGGCATCTTCGTGGAAGAGCGCATCGACCCGAAGATTGAGCAGCGCGATTACCCCGTGAAGCTCTAATAAAATAGAGAATAAAAATGAAGCCCTCGCCATATGGCGAGGGCTTCGACATATCGTCTATGTGACTTTAATTGAAGGAGTCACCGCAAGCGCAGGAACCGCCAGCGTTGGGATTATCGATGGTAAAGCCTTGGGCCTCAATGGTGTCGGAGAAGTCGATCTTGGCGCCAGTGAGGTACGGGATGGACATCTTGTCTACGACGAGGTTGACGCCGCCAATGGAGTCCACCTTGTCACCATCCAGGGTGCGGTCATCGAAGTAGAGCTGGTAGCGCAAGCCCGCGCAGCCGCCCGGCTGGACAGCAATGCGCAGTGACAGATCATCGCGGCCTTCCTGATCAAGCAGGGACTTTGCCTTGGCCGCAGCGGCCTCGGTCAGGATTACTCCGGTTGCAGACGCGGGAGCGGTCATGATTTCTCCTCTTATGTTTACGGAATTTTTTCTGGAGCCCACCCTACCCCCTCATACAAGAGGAAGAAAGGATGCCTCACAGTTCACTAGTGGTTCACTGGTGCCCTGTTCCCTGACCACAACGCTATCTCCCGCGGGCCTATTCCCGTTATGTCCGCGCGACCTTGTACGCTAAACAGCGTGAAACTTCCGTGGCAAAAAGATGACAAGACTTCTTCCCCCGCTGAGCGCACCCCGGCGCCGGAAGAGCAACCCGCCGCCGAGAAACCGCACCGCAAGGGCTACACGCCGCCGAAAGGCCGCCCCACGCCTAAGCGTGATGCGCAGGAAATCGCCCGCGGCGTCAAGCGTGATCCCCGGGGAATGTCGGACGCGCAGCGCTACCAGCACCGCAAGGAACTCAAGGCTTCCATGTCTAAGGCAGAGTGGAAGGAATATAAGCGCAAGGAGCGCCAAGAGTCCCGCGAGCGCAACAAGGTGGCACAGGAGCGCATGGCCGCTGGTGACGAGCGCTACCTCCTCGCCCGCGATAAGGGCGAGGTCCGCCGCTACGTGCGCGATTGGGTAGATTCCCACCGCTTCATTAACGAGTGGGTCATGCCCTTTGCCATCGTGCTGCTGGTGCTCATGTTCGTCAGCACCCGGGACCCGCGCCTGTCCCAGATCATCTCGATTGGCGCCATGGCGGTCATCGTAGTCTTCGCTGTCGAGGGATTCTGGCTCGCGCGTAAGTGCAACAACGCAGTGCGCCTGAAGTTCCCCGGCACCACCGAGGCCGGTTTTGGTCTAGGGTTCTACGCGTACTCCCGCGCCTCCCAACCGCGCAAGTGGCGCACGCCGCGTCCGCAGGTGGAGCGCGGAGCTACCGTCTAAGCCGGAGGACACATGCCTGAATTCACCGCGGTTCCCCAGCTGCGCCCTTCAACCGCAGCTCAACCAAACCGCATGGCAGAGATTGCTGCATGGCTGGCGGCAGCGCAGGAGTCTCCGCAGGCCACACCTCTTGAGCGGCCCCGGGCCATCGTCTTTGAAGACGCCCGGCCCACCGCTGAACGCACTGTCGACGGCGTGGGTATCACGCAACATTCCTCCGTTGATGAGGAACAGTGGCGCGATAATCTCCTCAGCGCTGCGCAGCGGGCAGGGGCGGGCATCGACTTCGTCGAGTGCACCAGCGGCGACTCCGAAAACTCTGAACCGTACGACAGCACTACCGCCATGTCCCCTGCGGAGTGCGAGTCCTTCCTCAGCCTAGGCATGACCACGGCAGATCGGGAGATCGATTCCGGCGCCGACCTGCTCATCACGTCCGCTTGTGGAATCGACACGGAGACCGTTGCCACCAGTGTTATGGGCCGGATCACCCACACCGAACCGGTAGCGATCGTGGGAACGAATACTCTCGCCAGCGGTATCACGGATGCGATGTGGAAGGCCCGCGTGAGCGTTGTGCGTGACTCCATGTTCCGCGCCCGCAACCTAGAGGGCTGGGAGGTCGTGCAGACCATCGGTTCCCCGGCTCTCGCGGCGTTGGTGAGCTTCATCGCGCAGGCCACGGCGCGGCGCACGCCGGTGCTTATCGACGGCCCCCTCGCCGCCACCGCCGCCGTCCTAGCCGAGCGCACTGCGCCCGGTGTGAAGGGCTGGCTTCGCGCGGGAACCACCACCCCCGAACCGTCACACGCCCTCGCTCTCAAGGAGCTGGGGCTTAACCCACTGCTTGATTTAAACCTGAGTGAAGGTTTCCCCCTCGGCGCGCTCGCGGCCTTGCCGCTGGTGCAGCTGGCCGCCGAGCTCGCCTAGGCAGCCCACTTATTTAGCTTCAACCAGCGTGTGCAGCCAGCCGTGGGTATCCTCCACGGACCCGCGCTGGATGCCGGTGAGGCGCTCGCGCAGCGCCATCGTCGTAGCACCCGCCTCATCGTTGTTGATGTGGAAGTCGGTATCGGTGCCCATAACGTGGCCCACCGGGGTAATAACGGCTGCGGTTCCGCAGGCAAAGGCCTCCACCATGGCGCCGGAGGCAACATCCTGCTCCCACTCCTTGTAGGTGATGCGGCGTTCTTCCACCTTGAGCCCCATGTCTTCGGCCACCTGCAGCAGAGACTTACGGGTAATACCCGGCAGCAGCGAGCCCGACAGCTCTGGGGTGACCAGGGTCTGGTTTCCCTCTTCGCCGTAGACGAAGGCGAGGTTCATGCCACCCATTTCCTCGATATAGGTGCGCTCGATGGCATCCAGCCACACCACCTGGTCGCAGCCCTTCTCCGCTGCCTGCGCCTGCGCGAGCAGCGAAGCCGCGTAGTTGCCGGCGAATTTCGCTGCACCGGTGCCGCCGGGAGCGGCGCGTACATAGTCGGTGGACAGCCAGACGGACACCGGCTTGATACCACCGGAGAAATACGCGCCCGCCGGGGAGGCGATGACGACATAGCGGTAAGAATGCGCCGGGTGCACGCCCAGGGAGACATCAGTAGCGATCATGAAGGGACGGAAGTACAGGGCTGCCTCGCCGCCGGCTTCGGGGACCCAGGCCTGGTCGACGTCGACAAGCTGGCGCAGGGATTCGATGAACTCCTCTTCCGGCAGCTGCGGCATTGCCATGCGCTCAGCAGAGGCTTGCAGACGCTGCGCGTTCTGTTCTGGGCGGAAGGTGGCGATGCTGCCGTCAGGCTGGCGGTAAGCCTTGATGCCCTCGAAGATGGCCTGGCCATAGTGGAAGACGGTAGAGGCCGGGTCCATGCTGAACGGTGCGTAAGGGCGCACCTGCGCGTCGTGCCACCCCTTGTCCTCAGTCCAGTCAATCGTCACCATGTGGTCGGTGAAGTACTTACCAAAGCCCGGGTTCGCCAGAATCTCCTGCAGGCGTTCCGGGGAGGTGGGGTTTTCAGTTCGCGTCACGGTGTAATTCAACATGCCTCACAGCGTACTCCCCAGACACCTATAGAAGTGCAGAAATGCCCAAGCGAAGTATTGCCTGAAATAGTCAACCTTCGCGTACATTGCCCCTCCGCGTTCCACGTCATGGACACGGGTAGGGTGTGAGGAGTATCCCATTGTCATTTTCTCAAGGAGGACATCGTGGCTTCTTCCACGTTCGAACTGCCCGCACGCGGCTTATTCCCCACCGTTGAGTTGGCCAAAAAGGCCCCCAAGCAGGCAGACGCCCTGCTCATCGCTGCCTTTTCTGGTGAGGAGGGGCTCGAGGTGCCGGGTACCTCTCTGCTCGGTTCCTCCGCGCTGCGCTCGACGTATGAGGCTCTCGCCGCCGTGGGCGCGACGGGTAAGGCCGGGGAGATCGTGAAGGTTCCTGCCCCACAGAAGGCAGGTGCCGCCCAGGTCATAGCACTGGGTTTGGGTGACGTTGAGGCGCTCGACGATGAAGCTCTGCGCCGCGCCGCCGGCAGCGCCGCTCGCGCCACTGCGGGCGTGGGCACCATCGTGACCACCTTGGCGGACTTCGGCGTTACGGCCGCCGTTGAGGGACTCATCCTCGGCGGCTACGCCTACCGCGGAATCCGCTCCACCGAACTCAAGGACAAGGAACAGCCCGCCACCTTCGTGGTCGTGGCCGATAAGTCTGTCTCCGAGGAATTCGAGGCCGCCCGCACCGTGGCCGAGTCCGTCTTGCTCGCCCGCGACCTAGTGAATGCCCCCGCCAACGAGCTTTACCCGGAGTCCTACGCCGACTTCCTTTCCGGCCAGGCCAAGGAGGCCGGTCTTGACGTCGAGGTTCTCGATGAAAAGCAGCTGGAGAAGCAGGGCTTCGGCGGAATCTTGGCCGTGGGCAAGGGCTCGGCCCGCCCGCCGCGCTTGGTGCGCCTGAGCTGGAAGCCCAAGAAGGCCAAGAAGCACGTGGCCCTCGTGGGTAAGGGCATCACCTTCGATACCGGCGGTATTTCCTTGAAGCCGGGCAATGGCATGTGGGACATGATTTCGGATATGGGCGGCTCCGCTGCCATGGCGGCCACCATCATTGCTGCGGCCAAGCTGAAGCTGCCGGTTCAGATCACCGCTACCCTGCCGTTGGCGGAGAACATGCCGGGCTCTGGTGCCACCCGCCCGGGCGATGTCATTACCCACTACGGCGGCCTGACCTCCGAGGTCCTCAACACCGACGCTGAGGGCCGCCTCGTGCTGTCGGACGCCATCGCCCGCGCCAGCGAGGATAAGCCGGATTACCTCATCGAGACCGCGACGCTGACTGGCGCACAGATCGTGGCGCTGAGTTCGCGCACCTCCGGCATCATGGGCTCCGAGGTTTTCCGCGATCGCCTGGCCGAAATCGGCCGCGAGGTGGGCGAGAGCGCCTGGGCCATGCCGCTGCTGGAAGAGCACGACGAGGAGATCAAGTCCCAGGCCGCAGACATCCGCAACATCAACGCTAAGCGCGAGGGCGGCATGGAATTCGCCGGCACCTACCTCAAGCAATTCGTGGGCGAGGGCATCGAGTGGGCCCACATCGATATCGCCGGCCCGTCCTGGAATGGTTCCGCCCCGCGCGGCTACACCCCGAAGCGCGCTACCGGTGTGCCGGTGCGCACCGTGGTGGCAGCGCTACGCGAGATCGCAGAAGCCTAGATCAGAGCGTCGTCAATTCGGCCCTTCGTGTGAGCGGCTTGAGGCCGCTCACACTTCTTCGCCGGCGATGACGTAGTCCTCCTTGTCCGCCAACGGGAGGACGGTGCCATCTGACATGGCGCGGTCGGTGACGAGCCCGTCATCGTCGACAAGCGCGACCTCGTTGTCTTCCTCACGCAGGCGGCGCAGGCCTTCCTTGAGCATGCGCCGGCCCACCTTGTGCAGCCCAGAGACCTGGGAGAAGTCCAAGGCCAAGCGCTTGCCGGAGAACTGGCGCTCCTCCAGCTCGTGGAGGATGGCTTCCGTGGCGGTGAAGTTGATATGACCCTGCAGTCGAATGATCGCCGTCTCATCATCTTCATCAACGCTGCGTACTGGGTGCACACCGAAGCGGTTCTCTGTGGACATCAGGTGCAGGCCCATGTCCGAGGAGAGCTCACGGAAGATTGCGGTGCCGCGCACGCTATTGCCCTGTTCATCAAGGCGCGGCGAGAACGTCGCCACGCCGCTCTGCCCCGGCAGCGTACCAATGAGCCCGCCGGATACGCCGGACTTCGCGGGGATTCCCACCTCCGCCATCCAGCGCCCAGCGCCGTCGTACATGCCGCAAGAGCTCATCACCGCCAGGGTCATGCGGCAGACATCGGCGTCTAGAATCTTCTCTCCTGTTACCGGCTGGCGCCCACCATTGGCCAAGGTCGCGGTCATGACGGCAAGGTCGCGCACATCGACCGACAGCGCGCACTGCGAGGTATAGGACAGCACGGCATCGTGGGCATCGTCCTGAATGATGCCATAGGAGCGCAGCATGTGTGCGAGGGAGAGGTTACGCTCGGCATGCTCAAGTTCGGAGTCACACAGGCGCTTGTCGACATCCACCTCGCGCCCCGCCAGCTGTGAAATGAAGGAACGAATCTTTTCCACGCGGTCCTCCACGCTGGAGTCCACTCCGTTGATGAGCTGGTTGACCACAATGGCACCGGCGTTAATCATCGGGTTTACTGGGCGGTGATCTTTGGCGAGGGAAAGCTCGTTGAAAGCCTGCCCAGAAGGCTCGAGGCCGACGACGTCACGCACCGCGTCTAAGCCCAGCTCACTCAAAGCGAGGGCGTAGACGAAGGGTTTGGAGATGGATTGGATGGTGAAGCGGTTTTCTGCGTCACCGGCGCTATACAGGTGGCCTGTGACAGAGCACAGCGCAACGCCCAACTGGTCTGGGTTTGCGCTGGCCAGTTCCGGGATATAGTCCGCGACTTCCCCGGAATCGTGATCGTGAACGCCATCGAGGATTTTCTGTAGATAAAAAGGAATCGGTGTCTTCATCGCTTCCCAGGGTATAGAATTGCCCCGTATGACACCTGCACTCATCATTGTCGATGTCCAACATGATTTTTGCCCCGGCGGAGCCCTCGGCACCGAACGCGGCAACGAAGTTGCTGAGCGCATTGGCGCTCTCCAAGCCTCTTATGAAACTGTCGTAGCCACACAGGATTGGCATATCGATCCAGGCACCCACTTCTCTGAGAATCCCGACTTCGTCGATACCTGGCCCACGCACTGCGTAGCTGATTCTTTCGGCGCCGCCATGCACGAGGCCATCGCACCCGCCCAGGCCTACTTCAAGAAGGGTGAGTACACCGCCGCCTACTCGGGCTTCGAGGGCGCGGCCGACGGTGTTCCCCTGGCAGAGTGGCTGCGCGAGCACAATGTCACCGCCGTGGACATCGTTGGCATTGCCACCGACCACTGCGTGCGCGCGACGGCTGCCGATGCCCTTAAGGAAGGCTTCACCGTGCGAGTTCTGGCGGACTACTGCGCGCCCGTCGACGAGACCCGCGGCGCTGCCGCCCTGGAGGAACTGGCCAAGGCAGGCGCCACCATCGTTAGCGAATAGGCAACAGGCGTTGTGGCTGTTTAGCTATCGCCCTGTTGGTTCTGCTGCTGGCGCTGCTCAAAGCGTTCGCGGCGCTCGCGCTGCTCCTCCCGCTTGCGCAGAATGCGCTCTCGCTCGATGCGCTCGCGCATGCGCTGGGGATAGCCAGTCTCTTCGACGTCATACACATCGCAGCGCAGAAGCTTGGCCACCGCGTCAATCCCTTTGGGCCCACCAATGCGGCGGCGGATGAAAGCACCGCCTTCATCAACTACTACAACCGACATCTCGTTGACCACGGTCTCCGGCTCCACAAAAGCCTCAATATAAGCGCGTCCCTGCGCCCAAGCTTGGAGCTCCTGAGCGTCTTCTGCGCGAATGGTCTCCCCCGGTGCGCGGGGCGGGCGCAGTTGGGACTTAGAGCTATTGCGGCGGAAGGGGTTGAACATGGCTCTTTAGCCTACCGGAGGCCACCTTCAGCTTCTTCGTGCGGAGGATGCCCCAATTCACCCCACCCATGCGCAGCTTTTATAAACACGCTGTAGAATCAATCACTAGCGTTTCACTAATTCCAACTTTCGAGGAGTCTTAACACTTATGGCACACTCTGTTGTGATGCCCGAACTGGGCGAATCTGTAACCGAAGGCACGATTACCCAGTGGCTGAAGTCCGTCGGTGACACCGTCGAGGTCGACGAGCCATTGCTCGAGGTCTCCACCGACAAGGTCGACACGGAAATCCCCTCCCCGGTCGCCGGCACCATCCTCGAAATCAAGGCTGAGGAAGATGACACCGTAGACGTGGGCGAGGTCATCGCCATCATCGGTGATGAGGGCGAGTCCGCACCGGCTGCTGAGGAGTCCGAGGATTCCTCCGAGAAGGCTGCTGAGACCCCGGACAAGCCTGCTGAGGACGCTGAGTCTGAGGCCCCGGCCGCTTCTGGTGACGCCACCGACGTAGAGATGCCGGAGCTTGGTGAGTCCGTCACCGAAGGCACCATCACCCAGTGGCTGAAGTCCGTCGGCGACACCGTCGAGGTCGACGAACCACTCCTCGAGGTCTCCACCGACAAGGTCGACACCGAAATCCCGTCCCCGGTCGCCGGCACCCTCGTTGAAATCCTCGCCGAGGAAGACGACACCGTCGACGTCGGCGCCGTCATCGCCCGCGTCGGCGACGGCTCCGCCGCAGCCTCCGAGAAGCCCGCTGCCAAGGAAGAAAAGGCAGAGGAAAAGAAGGAAGAACCCAAGGCTGAAGAGAAGCCTGAGGACAAGCCGGCTGCTTCTGGTGACGCCACCGACGTAGAGATGCCGGAGCTTGGTGAGTCCGTCACCGAGGGCACCATCACCCAGTGGCTGAAGTCCGTCGGCGACACCGTCGAGGTCGACGAACCACTCCTCGAGGTCTCCACCGACAAGGTCGACACCGAAATCCCGTCCCCGGTCGCCGGCACCCTCGTTGAAATCCTCGCCGAGGAAGACGACACCGTCGACGTCGGCGCCGTCATCGCCCGCGTCGGCGACGGCTCCGCCGCAGCCTCCGAGAAGCCCGCTGCCAAGGAAGAAAAGGCAGAGGAAAAGAAGGAAGAGCCCAAGGCTGAGGAGAAGAAGGAAGCGTCGAAGGCAGAAGAGAAGAAGCCTGCTGCTTCCCAGTCCTCCGAGCCGAAGACTTCTGAGACTTCCACCAAGGTCAACAACGGCGATAACGTCCCGTACGTGACCCCGCTGGTGCGCAAGCTGGCTGAGAAGCACGGCGTTGACCTGTCCACCGTCTCCGGCACTGGCGTCGGCGGCCGCATCCGCAAGCAGGACGTCCTGGCCGCTGCTGGCGAGGGCGAGGCACCGGCTTCCTCCGCTAGCGCCTCCTCCAGCAACCCGCGCGCTCGCTGGTCCACCAAGTCCGTGGATCCGGAGAAGCAGGAGCTCATCGGCACCACCCAGAAGGTCAACCGTATCCGCGAGATCACGGCGTCCAAGATGGTTGAGGCCCTTCAGATTTCCGCTCAGCTGACCCACGTTCAGGAAGTCGATATGACTGCTATCTGGGATATGCGCAAGCAGTCCAAGCAGGCGTTCATTGACAAGTACGAGGCCAACCTCTCCTTCCTGCCGTTCATCGTGAAGGCCACCGTTGAAGCACTGGTCTCCCACCCGAACGTCAACGCGTCCTACAACCCGGAGACCAAGGAGATGACCTACCACGCTGACGTCAACGTGGCCATCGCCGTGGATACTCCGCGCGGCCTGCTGACTCCGGTCATCCACAAGGCCCAGGAGCTGACGCTGCCGGAGATTGCCCAGAAGATCGCCGAGCTGGCTGATAAGGCACGCAACAACAAGCTCAAGCCGAATGATCTGACCGGTGCTACCTTCACCGTGACCAACATCGGCTCCGAGGGCGCCCTGCTGGATACCCCGATTCTGGTTCCGCCGCAGGCCGGCATCCTGGGCACCGCCGCTATTACCAAGCGCGCGGTCGTCGTCACCGAGGACGGCCAGGACGCGATTGCTATCCGCCAGATGTGCTACCTGCCGTTCACCTACGACCACCAGGTGGTCGACGGTGCCGACGCTGGTCGCTTCATCACCACCATCAAGGACCGCCTCGAGACCGCTGATTTCGAAGCCGACCTTGACCTCTAAGTCTTTACAAGGCTCCAACTCTTAAGAGGCTGCTCCCCCGCCACTGCGGCGGGGGAGCTTCGTCGTTGTGCGCGCTGCTTCTCTCCTCCAACGCCGCACAGCGGCCCAGGGCGGCCCAGCGACAAGCGCTCTCATGCCAGCACCCCGCCTACCTGACGAAAGTTGCCGCAGATGCTGCGGCGAGTTCAATAACTTTGGCAGATAGGCGCCTTCCGAGCCCCGCTGCTCCATTTCCATGCCTAACTGTGACTCAGCACACTAGACTGTGGCGCATGGTTTCTCAGAAGTGGTTCCGCGTCGCTTTAGGCATGTTCCTCGTCGCGTGCGGCGCCAATCTTTTCGCCCCTATGGTCGTGGTCTACCAAGTCACCACGGATCTGGGAGTTCTGCAGACGACCTTCCTCTTTGGCATTTATGCCCTCGGCATCATGGTGGCTCTCTTCATTGGCGGCCCACTCTCGGATTCACTGGGGCGCCGCGCCGTCATGCGCCCAGCCGTCCTCACCACCACTGCTGGCTCACTGGTCTTCCTCGCTGGCGCAGGCGGCGCCTTCCTCCCCTTGTTGATTGGCCGCCTATGTGCCGGGGCTGCGGTGGGACTGGCCATGTCTTCCGGCGCTGCGTGGATCAAGGAGCTCAGCACCCACCTCAGCGTGGGCGCCAAGCGTTCCTCCATTGCCCTGTCGGCCGGCTTCGCCTCCGCGCCTGGAGTCGCTGGCATCGCCGCGGAATTCCTTCCCTGGCCCACCGTCCTGCCTTATCTATTACACATCGCACTTGCCCTCGTCGTGGTCCCACTCGTGTGGACGGTGCCCGAAAAGCAAACAAGAACACCGCGGACGCAGCGGCGCACCTTCATACCGGCAAGCCTGATTACTCCTAGCTACCTACCCGTCGTGGCCTACGCGCCGTGGGTCTTCGGCTCCGCCACCACCGCTTTCGTGTTCCTGCCTGCACAGCTCAGCGAGCATCTGCGCCACCCCATTCTCATCGCCGGATTGTGCGCGCTGCTCACCATGGGCAGCGGCGTGATCATCCAACAGCTGGCGGGACGTATCCGGGTTAACGCCTTCCACGGCATGGTGCTGGCCGCACTAGGCATGGTGCTGTGTCTCATCGTCGTCGTGTCAGCACACCACGGCTGGGCAGTATTCCTCCTGCCTCTCGCAGCCATTATCATGGGTAGCTCCTATGGAATCGGCATGCTCAGCGGGCTCGCAGAAACCCAAGCCATCGCCGACCCAGCGGAGCTCGGGGCAGCAACGGGGGTGGTTTATTCGCTAACTTATCTAGGCTTCTTTGCCCCCTTCATCCTCTCCCTTTTGGGCCCTATCACAGGCTATTCCACCGCCTTCATCATTGGACTCGCGGTCGCGGCGCTGACTGCCGTGGCGCTACATCTCCGAATCAGGGGTAACCGGGGTTAATGTCATGGCATCCGCCTTATACTTGGGGGCAGTTTAGGTCACACAAACTAACGCCACGAAGGAGATTCACCATATGGATTTCATCTCTCGTCACCTCGGCCCGGATGCAGCCGAGCGTGAGACGATGCTCAAGGCAGTGGGTTATGACAGCGTGGACGCGCTGGTCGATGCCGCCTTGCCTACCTCTATCCGCGCCACCGAGGAGCTGAACCTCCCGGAGGCTTTGAGCGAAGATGATGCGCAGGCGAAGCTGCGCGAGTACGCCTCCCAGAACGTCGTGCTGAAGTCCTTCTATGGCCAGGGCTACTCCGATACCCTCACCCCGGCGGTCATTCGCCGCGGCCTGCTGGAGGATGCCGGCTGGTACACCGCCTACACGCCCTACCAGCCGGAGATTTCGCAGGGCCGCCTCGAGGCACTGCTGAACTTCCAGACCATGATTGAGTCCCTGACCGGCCTTCCTATCGCCAACGCCTCGCTTCTCGACGAAGCCTCTGCCACCGCCGAAGCCGTCGGCCTGATGGCCCGCGCGGTCAAGAAGGGCCGCCGAGTGCTGTTGGATTCGCGCCTGCACCCGCAGGTTCTGGCCGTGGCCGCCGAGCGCGCCCGCGCCATCGAGCTGGAGGTCGAGATTGCTGATGTCCGCGATGGCATCGTCGGCGAAGACCTCGTCGGCGCAGTCTTGGCCTACACCGGCACCGAGGGCGATATCGTCGACCCGCGCGCTGCCATCGAAGAGCTGCACACCCGCGGCGCCCTAGCTGCCGTTGTCGCTGACCCGCTCTCCCTGCTGCTTCTGGAAGCCCCGGGGTCGATGGGGGCAGATGTTGTCCTCGGCTCCTCGCAGCGCTTCGGTGTCCCACTCTTCTTCGGCGGCCCGCACGCAGCCTTCATGTCCGTCACGGATAAGCTCAAGCGCCAGCTGCCGGGCCGCATCGTGGGCGTGTCCAAGGACGCTGCCGGCCGCCCCGCTTACCGCCTGGCGCTGCAGACCCGCGAGCAGCACATCCGCCGTGAGCGCGCCACCTCCAATATCTGTACTGCGCAGGCCCTCCTGGCCAACGTGGCCTCCATGTATGCGGTCTACCATGGCCCGAAGGGGCTGAAGGAGATTGCCCAGCGCGTGCATGACCGCGCTTCTGCTTTCGCCGCGGCAGTCACCGGCGCAGGCAAGGAGATTGTCTCCCGCGACTTCTTCGACACCGTCACCGTCACCTGCGTGGATGCCGCCGCTATCAAGACCCAGCTGCAGGAGCAGGGCTACCTGGTGCGCGCCATCGGCGCGGACAAGGTCTCGGTCTCCTTCGGCGAGTCCGCCACCAGCGAGGATGTCAACATCCTCGCCGGCGCCTTCGGCGCCGCGGACTCCGCTGCGGCGACCGCCGCCTCCTTCGAGATTCCGTCCTCCGTCCAGCGCTCCGAGGAGCCGCTGCAGCACGAGATCTTCAACTCCCTCCACTCCGAGACCCAAATGTTGCGCTACCTGCGCACCCTGGCAGATAATGACCTGGCTCTCGACCGCACCATGATCCCGCTGGGCTCGTGCACAATGAAGCTCAACCCCACCTCCGCCATGGAACCCATCTCCTGGCCGGAGTTCGCGGGCATCCACCCCTATGCCCCGGAGGAAACCACCGCTGGCTGGCGCGCGCTGATCGACGAACTCGAGTCCTGGCTCGCCGAAATCACCGGCTACGCACAGGTTTCCATCCAGCCCAATGCTGGTTCCCAAGGCGAGCTGGCAGGCCTGTTGGCCATCCGCCGCTACCACGTTGCCAACGGTGATCACGGCCGCGATGTCATCCTCATTCCGGCTTCCGCGCACGGCACCAACGCCGCTTCGGCCACCCTGGCAAACCTGCGCGTTGTCGTGGTCAAGACCGCTGACGACGGCTCCATTGATGTTGCCGACCTCGACGCCAAGCTCGAGCAGCACGGCGAGCACGTCGCCGGCATCATGATTACCTACCCCTCCACTCACGGCGTCTTCGACCCAGAGGTGCGCGAGGTCTGCGACAAAATCCACGCAGCCGGCGGCCAGGTCTACATCGACGGCGCGAACATGAACGCGCTGACCGGTTGGGCCCGCCCGGGTGCTTTTGGTGGCGATGTGTCCCACCTCAACCTGCACAAGACCTTCACCATCCCGCACGGCGGAGGTGGCCCGGGTGTGGGCCCGGTGGGCGTCGCCAAGCACTTGGTGCCTTTCCTGCCGACGGATGCCAACGACCCCCAGCTGGACCCCGCGCAGCCGGCTGCGGAGGGCACCGGCGTTCCGTCCACCGCATCGCGCTACGGTTCCGCCGGCGTGCTGCCGATTTCTTGGTCCTACCTGGCTATGGTGGGCTCGCAAGGACTCACGGAGGCCACGAGCCATGCCATCCTCGGCGCGAACTACCTAGCGCAGAGCCTGAAGGATTCCTTCCCCGTTCTCTACACGGGTAATGCCGGCTTGGTCGCCCACGAATGCATCTTTGACCTGCGCGAGCTGACCGACGCCTCCGGTGTCACCGCCGCCGATGTGGCCAAGCGCCTCGTGGACTACGGCTTCCACGCACCGACCCTGTCCTTCCCGGTGGCCGGCACCCTCATGGTGGAGCCCACCGAGTCTGAGGACCTGGGTGAGCTGGACCGCTTCATCGAAGCCATGCGTTCCATCCGCGCTGAAATCCAGGAGATCATCGACGGCAAGGTGGCCTACGAGGACTCCGTCATCCACCATGCACCGTTCAACGCCGAATCCGTCGCCGCCGACGAGTGGAACTATGCCTTTAGCCGCCAGCAGGCCGCCTACCCGGTGACCTCCCTGCGCGCTAATAAGTACTTCCCGCCGGTGCGCCGCATCGACGAGGCTTACGGTGACCGCAACCTGGTGTGCACCTGCCCGCCGCCAGAGGCTTTTGACTACTCCGACGACAACCAGGAGGTTTAAGCAATGACTGACTACCTGCACTCCCCGCTACACGCTGAGCACGAGAAACTCGGTGCTACCTTCACCCCCTTCGGGCCGTGGGAGATGCCGCTGAAGTATGACAACGAGCTTGAGGAGCACCGCGCGGTACGTAATGCCGCTGGTCTCTTCGACCTCTCCCACATGGGTGAAATCTGGGTCAACGGCCCGGATGCCGCCGATTTCCTCTCCTACTGCTTCATCTCCAACCTCGCCACCCTTAAGGAGGGCAAGGCAAAGTACTCCATGATCTGCGCTGAGGATGGCGGCATCATCGATGACCTCATCACCTACCGCTTGGAGGAGACCAAGTTCCTCGTCGTGCCCAATGCCGGCAACGCCGATACCGTGTGGGAGGCGCTTAACCAGCGCGCCGAGGGCTTCGACGTGGACCTGAAGAACGAGTCCCGCGATGTGGCGATGATTGCTGTCCAGGGCCCGAAGGCGCTGGAGATCCTCGTCCCGTTGGTGGAGGACACCAAGCAGCAGGCCGTGATGGACCTGCCCTACTACGCCGCGATGACCGGCAAGGTGGCCCGTAAGTATGCGTTCATCTGCCGCACCGGCTACACCGGTGAGGACGGCTTCGAGCTCATCGTCTACAACTCCGATGCCCCGGAGCTGTGGGAAGAGCTGCTCAAGGCCGGCGAGGAATACGGCATCAAGCCCTGTGGCTTAGCAGCGCGCGACTCCCTGCGCTTGGAGGCTGGCATGCCGCTCTACGGTAACGAGCTCACCCGCGATATCACCCCAGTGGAGGCCGGAATGTCCCGCGCCTTTGCCAAGAAGGAGCAGGACTTCGTGGGCGCTGAGGTGCTGCGCCAGCGCGCTGAGGAGGGCCCGCAGGCCGTTATCACCGGACTTGTCTCCTCCCAGCGCCGCGCCGCCCGTGCCGGCTCCGAGGTCTACGTGGGTGAGAACAAGGTGGGCACGGTTACATCTGGTCAGCCCTCCCCCACCCTGGGGCACCCGGTGGCACTCGCGCTCATCGATACCGCCTCTGGACTCGAGCCGGGTGCGGCAGTCGAGGTGGATATCCGCGGCAAGCGCTACCCCTTCGAAGTTTCCGCGCTGCCCTTCTACAAGCGCGATAAGTAAACTCCACTACTGAAGTCAACTACCGAAAGGACACCCCTTCTCATGGCTAATCTTCCTTCCGATTTCTCCTACTCCGAGGACCACGAGTGGATTAACGCCACCGCTGACTCCGTCGTTGGTTCTACCGTCCGTATCGGCATCACCTCCGTGGCCACCGACCGCCTGGGTGAGGTCGTCTTCGCTGAGCTGCCTGCCGTGGGCGATACCGTCGAGCACGGCGAGACCTGCGGCGAGGTCGAGTCCACCAAGTCCGTGTCTGACCTCTACTCCCCGGTCACCGGCACCGTGACCGCCGTCAATGAGGGCGTGCACGATGACTACGCAGTCATCAACAACGATCCCTTCGGTGAGGGCTGGCTCTTCGAGGTCGAGGTCACCGAGGTCGGCGAGCTGATGACCGCCGACGAGTACGCCTCCGCCAACGGCGTTGACTAAAACAACGTTTGAGCAGCGCAGACTCAGCCCCTTTCGGGCTGATTTTTCGCGGGGTTTAGGATTGGGTTCATGACTGCTCCCCGCGAACCTTTCTTTCCCGCTGATCGCTCCATCCGCGCTTCCGACGAACAACTGGAGATCCGCCGCTTGGGCCGCATGGGCTACCAAGAGGCCTGGGATCTGCAGGCTGAGCTCGCGGCGGCGCGGGCGGCGGGTACGCAGGGTGATGTCATCCTCGTGGTGGAGCACCCCAACGTCTACACCGCTGGCAAGCGCACGCAGCCGGAGGATATGCCTGATAATGGCCTGCCGGTCATTGATGTCGACCGGGGAGGACGCATCACCTGGCACGGTGAGGGCCAGTTGGTGGTCTACCCCATTATCAAGCTGGCCGAGCCGGTAGACGTTGTCGATTACGTCCGCCGCCTTGAGGAGGCCATCATCCAAGCCGTCCGCGAACTCGGTGTGAGCACCGCTGGGCGCATCGATGGTCGCTCTGGCGTATGGGTTCCTTCCACCACCCAGGCTGCCGACCCCGCCGCCCCGAAGCGCGACCGCAAGCTAGGTGCCTTGGGCATTCGCGTGACCCGCGGCGTGACCATGCACGGCCTAGCGCTCAACTGCACCAACACCTTGGAGTACTACGAGCACATCGTGGCCTGTGGCATCGATGATGCGGATGTGTCCACGCTGTCGCTTGAGCTGGGCCGCCCGGTGACTATGGAGGAGGCAGAAGCGCCGCTTCTCGACGCCCTCCTCAAAGCCCTCTCCGGGGAATTAACGGTGGCCGACCACACCTTTGCCTCGGCCCCTGATCCCATCAAAGTGGCCAACGAGAAGGCCCGCCAAGCCCGCAAAGCCGCGCAAGAAAATAGCGGCTCCCCTCGGTGGAATAAAGCAACCACCCGCAGGGCTTGTATTAGAAAGAGCTAGTTCAACACCTAAAGTGAGGTTTCGTGACTGTTAAGCCTGAAGGACGCAAGATGCTCCGCATTGAGAAGAAGAATGCGGAGTCTCCCATCGAACAGAAGCCGCGTTGGATCCGCAACCAGGTTCGCACCGGCCCTGGGTATGAGGACATGAAATCTCGCGTGTCTGGTGCTTCCCTGCACACCGTGTGTCAGGAGGCTGGCTGCCCCAATATTCATGAGTGCTGGGAATCGCGCGAGGCCACCTTCCTCATCGGCGGTGACAAGTGCACCCGCCGCTGCGATTTCTGCGATATCGCCACCGGCAAGCCGGAGGAACTGGACCGAGACGAGCCGCGTCGTGTGGCAGAGAATATCCAGGAAATGGATCTCAACTACACCACCATTACGGGTGTGACCCGCGATGATCTGCCGGATGAGGGTGCCTGGCTCTACGCCGAGGTGGTGCGCAAGATTCATGAGCTCAACCCGCACACCGGCGTGGAGAACCTCACCCCGGACTTCTCCGGTAAGCCGGACCTGCTCCAAGAGGTCTTTGAGGCCCGCCCCGAGGTCTTCGCTCACAACCTGGAAACCGTGCCGCGCATCTTCAAGCGCATCCGCCCGGCCTTCCGCTATGAGCGTTCACTCGACGTCATCCGCCAGGCCCACGACTTTGGCTTGATCACCAAGTCCAACCTCATCCTGGGCATGGGCGAAACCGCAGAGGAGATCGAGGAAGCACTGCGCGACCTGCGCTCGGCAGGCTGCGACATCATCACGATCACCCAGTACCTGCGCCCTGGTCCGCGCTTCCACCCGATCGAGCGCTGGGTGCGTCCAGAGGAGTTCGTGGAGCACTCCAAGCTGGCCAAGGAGCTCGGCTTCGGCGGCGTCATGTCTGGCCCGCTGGTCCGCTCCTCCTACCGTGCTGGCCGCCTCTACGTGCAAGCCATGGAGGCACGCGGTCTCGAGCTTCCGGAGAACCTGAAGCACCTAGCGGAGACTTCCCAGGGCGCTACCGCCCAAGAAGCTTCCACCCTGCTGGAGAAGTACGGCCCCTCCGAGGAGACCCCAGTGACGACCCGCATGGTCAAGACCCCAGCCGGTGCAGCGAACCGGAACTCGGCGGCGTCCACCATTCGCTAGTTCGATTCTCTTTTTCACCCTCTGACCTCTAAAGTAGGAGCCATGGCTAACGACGACAAGGCATCGCTCAAGGAAGCGAAGAAGCAAGAGCGGGCAGCCAAGCGCGCCCAGCGCAAGCAGAACTGGTCACAGATGTGGCAAGCGTTCAACATGCAGCGCAAGCAGGACAAGGCTCTCATCCCCATCATGCTGGCTGCATTCTTGGGTGTGGGCTTGCTCTTCTTCCTTATCGGCCTGCTCTTCAACGGCCAGTGGTTCATGCTCATCATCGGCTTGGGCCTTGGCGCAATGCTCGCTATGTTCCTGTTCACTCGCCGCCTCGAGCGCGACATGTACAAGAAGGTGGAGGACCAGCCTGGTGTCGCCGGCTGGGCTTTGGAGCAACAGCTGCGCAACACCGTGGGCGTGGTGTGGAAGGTCAAGCCGGGCGTGGCGGCGACCCGCCAGCAGGATCTGGTGCACCGCGTGATTGGTAACTCGGGCGTCATCTTCGTCGTCGAAGGTGACCGCAAGCGCGTCGCCCCTACTCTCAACCGTTTGAAGAAGCGCGTTGACCGCCTAGCTGGCGGCGTGCCGGTCTACGAGGTCTTCGTGGGCAGCGGTGAGGATGAGGTGCCGGTGTCCAAGCTGCGCACTCACATCATGAAGCTGCCGCGCAACTACAACAAGAACGAAACCTACGACAACATTCGCCGCATCGAGGCCATGGATGATCTGCCGGGTACTACTCCGGGTCTGCCGAAGGGCCCGATGCCCCGCCAGGCTCAGAACATGGCGGGCATGAACCGCCGCATGCGCCGCATGCAGGAGCGCAAGGGCGGCAAATAAGCCACCTCGTTCCGCACAAGAAGGGGTCCCTTCCGAGATTCTCGGAAGGGACCCCTTTTTCATTGGCTTTAAGGACGTCCCTGAGCCTTGTTCCCTGCATTGGCCACAGCAGAATCTTCTGCTCAGCAAGCACCTTCTACTTGGCATCTCCCAAAAGGCGTCTTTAGCCCTGAAAACGCCATACAACAGATGCCTTTAGCCAGACGTCTTTTACCAGGTGCCATTTGCCAGATACCGTTCGCTGGAAGCCATCTGACCCCATACCCCGCGCGAAGCTTGTGGTGGATACGACCGGCTGGCGCTGAACAAGCTTTAGGCCATGATGACGGCGGTGCCGGTGGCGCGGTCGTGGAGGCCGCGGCCGTCGGCATCGACCATCGCTGCGGGGAACAGCACAGCAGTCAGCAGCGTGCGGACCGCCGCCCGCCACAAACCGACAGAGGTACCCGGCACGTCGAGGCGGGCCACGCCCATACCCAGCATGGCCATTCCCGGGGTGCGAGCGAAGAGCCATCCGCACACGATGCCCATGACTACCCACACTGCATAACCCAAGAAGGCTGGGCCGCCGAGCGAATCCGTAAAGAGCTCAAGAAGATTGGCAATGATCATCGCCAAGATCCAGTCAATGAGCACGCCAAGAGTGCGCCGCATTACAGAAGCCAGGGCACCTGGCCCCTCCTTGGGCAAGCCCATTGTTTGCCCAGGCCACTGCCCGTGCTCAAAGCCGTCGTTGTTATCTGCCATGTTCACCAATCTAGCCGTCGGCTCCGCGAAGCAGAAAATTTACATCTAGGTGCCCCAGGCACCCCAGTGAAGCAGCCAATACCTGTAAACTAGTCGGGAGTACTACACGTCAACCAACAGGAGACCACCGTGTCCTTTGAGACAATCCAGGACGTCATCACATTCATCAAGGAAGAGGACGTCAAGTTCGTTGACATCCGGTTTACGGACGTCCCCGGCACTGAGCACCACTTCTCTATTCCGGCCGAGGAGTTTACTGAGGACGCAGCTGCCGAAGGCCTCGCTTTTGATGGTTCTTCCATCCGCGGATTCACCACCATCGATGAGTCCGATATGACGCTGCTGCCGGATCCGAAGACCGCCTTCGTGGATCCTTTCCGCACCGCGAAGACCCTGAACATCAAGTTCTTCGTCCACGACCCGTTTACCCTGGAGCCTTTCAGCCGCGACCCGCGCAACATCGCGCGCAAGGCTGAGGAGTACCTCGCCTCGACTGGTATCGCGGATACCTGTAACTTCGGCGCCGAGGCTGAGTTCTACATCTTCGACTCGGTTCGCTACGGCACCGACGTACACAACGGCTTCTACGAGGTTGATACCGATGAGGGATGGTGGAACCGCGGTTCTGAGACCAACTTCGATGGCACCCCGAACACCGGTTTCAAGACTCGCGTGAAGGGCGGCTACTTCCCTACGGCACCCGTCGACAAGCACGGCGAGGTCCGCGATGCCATGGTGGAGCAGCTGCAGAAGGCCGGCTTTGTTATCGAGCGCTTCCACCACGAGGTGGGCAGCGGCCAGAACGAGATCAACTACCGCTTCAACTCCCTGCTGCACGCGGCTGATGATATTCAGACCTTCAAGTACATCATCAAGAACACCGCTGAGCAGTTCGGTAAGTCCGTAACCTTTATGCCGAAGCCACTGGCCGGCGATAATGGTTCCGGTATGCACGCCCACATGTCCCTGTGGCAGGACGGCAAGCCGCTCTTCCACGATGAGGCTGGCTACGCCGGTCTGTCTGATATGGCTCGCTACTACATCGGCGGCATCTTGACCCACGCACCGGCTGTGCTGGCGTTCACTAACCCCACTCTGAACTCCTACCACCGTCTGGTTCCGGGCTTTGAGGCACCGATTAACCTGGTGTACTCGCAGCGCAACCGCTCGGCTGCTATCCGTATCCCGATTACCGGTTCTAACCCGAAGGCCAAGCGCATTGAGTTCCGCGCGCCGGATCCGTCGGGCAACCCCTACTTCGGCTTCGCTGCCATGATGATGGCAGGCCTCGACGGCATCAAGAACCGCATTGAGCCGCACGCTCCGGTGGATAAGGACCTCTACGAGCTGCCGCCGGCAGAAGCTGCGTCCATCCCGCAGGCGCCGACCTCCCTGGAGGCCTCCATCGCAGCGCTTGAGGAGGACAACGAGTTCCTCACTGAGGGCGATGTCTTCTCCGAGGATCTCATCGAGACCTACATCAACTACAAGCGTGAGAACGAAATCGCACCGGTCCGCCTGCGCCCGACTCCGCAGGAATTTGAGATGTACTACGACTGCTAAAGGATTTTTGGGTTTCTGACCTCTTCTTTTAGCACTCAGTACAAAGAAACAACCCACGGTTTCCTTCACGGATTCCGTGGGTTGTGTCATGTTGAGCCCGGCGCGCGGGAGCCCAATGGCGCAGCTTCTGAAACTAGCTAAAGGGGCCCTTCCGGTTTTAGAGTGCGTTGATTTTGTCCTGTAGTTGTCCGGAGTGGATGAGGCATCGCAAGATGTAGTGG